>JBDLTM010000022.1:0-15195 GCA_039805805.1 Pseudomonadota bacterium
AAGCAGCCCGGACGAACTGCTGCGCGCCGCGCGCCAGCAGTGGCAGGACGAATCCGCCGCCCAGCAGGCCAGGCGCGAAGCCCGCCAGGCCAGGCGCGAGGCGCGCAAGGCGCAACGCGAACCCAGCCCGACGGTGCTGCTGGAACAGCAGGGGCAACAGGACGCCAGCGTCACGCTGCGCACGCTCTACCGCCAGCTCGCCAGCGCGCTGCATCCCGACCGTGCCGGCGACGAGGCCGAGCGCGCGCGCATGACCGCGCTGATGAGCGCGGCCAACGCCGCCTACGACCGGCGCGACCTGCTCGCGCTGCTGGACCTGCAGTTGCAGGCCGAACTGGCCGACCCGGATCACCTCGAACGCCTGTCCGCCCAGCGCCTCGACGCGGTGGGCCGGCTGCTCAAGGAGCAGGCCGCCAGCCTGGAACGCGAGCGCCAGGGCGAGCAGCAGCGCTGGTTGCACACACTCGACCTGCCGGCCGGCAGCCGGCTCGACGCCGCCACGCTGGAACGCCAGCTGGAGCTGCAAGAACTCGCGCTGCTGCGCGAACTGCAGCAGGCCGATGCCGCGCTGGAGCAGGCCGGCGAGCAGGCCACGCTCAAGGCCTGGCTGAACCGCAACAGCGCCTGAGCCTACCGCTCAGGCGGGCTACTCGATCACCGCCACCGACTTGACCTGGACCCAGACCTCGCGCTGCGGCTCCAGCCCGAGCGCATGGACCGCCCGCTGCGTGATCCGGGCCAGCAGCAGCGCCTGGCCGCAGCGCAGCCTGACCAGCGCCTGCGACGGATGCTCGCCCGGCACGATAGCCTCGACCCGCGCGCGCAGATGGTTCTGGATGCTGCTCTCGCGTGGCTCGCGTAGCGCGATGCTGACGTCGCGCGCCAGCACGCGCAACCGCAGCGGCTTGCCCAGCGCCAGGCCGTTGTCCCGCACCCAGAGGCTGCCGCCGTCGAACTGCGCGCGCAGCAGATGCCAGGCCTCGTCGCGCTCGGCCGCCCGGGCCTGCACCAGCATGCTGGCCTCATCGCCCTGCAGCACCGGATGATCGATCGCCGCCAGCACCTCGGCTACCGGGCCGGCGACCCGGACCCGGCCGGCATCCAGCACGACCAGCTGGTCGGCCAGCCGGGTCACCTCGTCGGCCGAATGCGTCACGTAGAGCATCGGGATGCTGAGCTCGTCGCGCAGGCGCTCCAGCCAGGGCATGATCTCGCGCCGGCGCGCCAGGTCCAGCGCCGACAGCGGCTCGTCGAGCAGCAGCAGCCGCGGCTGGGTGGCCAGCGCGCGCGCGATGGCGACCCGCTGGCGCTCGCCGCCCGAGAGCTGCGCGGGATTGCGCTGCAGCAGGTGCCCGATGCCGAGCAGCTCGATCGCAGCCGCCAGCGCCGCCTGCCCCCCGGCCCGGCCGCTGCGGCGCAGGCCGAACTCGAGGTTGCGCCGCACATCGAGATGCTCGAACAGGCTGGCCTCCTGGAACACATAGCCCAGGTCGCGGCGCCAGGTCGGCAGCCTGCGGCCGGCGCCATCGTCCTGCCAGGTTTCGCTACCAATCCGCACCAGGCCGCGCGCTCCGGGCTCGAGCCCCGCGACGCAGCGCAGCAGCGTGGTCTTGCCCGAGCCGGACTGGCCGAACAGCACCGTGATCCCGCGGCCCGGCAGCTCCAGCTCCACCGACAGGCTGAAGTCGGACCGCTGCAGCGCCAGCCGCAGGAACAGGCTGTCGCTCATGGCAGCACCCGATCCGAGCGGCGCTTGAGCAGCGCCAGGCCCAGCAGCACCAGGAAGGAAAACGCCAGCATGCCGCCAGCCAGCCAGTGTGCCTGCGCGTACTCCATCGCCTCGACATGGCCGTAGATCTGGGTCGAGACCACGCGGGTCTGGCCCGGGATGTTGCCGCCTATCATCAGCACCACGCCGAACTCGCCCACCGTGTGGGCAAAGCTCAGGATCGCTGCGTTCAGGATGCCCGGGCGCGCCAGCGGCAGCGCGACCGAGAAGAAGGCGTCGAGCGGGCTCGCGCGCAAGGTCGCGGCCACCTCCAGCGGCCGGGTGCCGATGGCCTCGAAGGCATGCTGGATCGGCTGTACCGCGAACGGCAGCGAGAAGATCACCGAGCCGATCAGCAGCCCGCTGAAGGTGAAGGACAGCAGGCCCCAGCCCAGCGCCTGGGTCAGCTGGCCGAGTGGCCCCAGCGGCCCCATGGCGACCAGCAGGTAGAAGCCCAGCACCGAAGGCGGCAACACCAGCGGCAGCGAGACCAGCGCGCCGACCGGCGCGCGCCAGCGCGATGCGGTCTGCGAAAGCCACCAGGCCAGCGGGATCGCGATCAGCAGCAGGACGAGCGTGGTCAGGCTGGCCAGCTCCAGCGTGAGCCGGATCGCTCCCAGCGCCTCGTCATCGATCGGCCAGCCCATTGCGCTCAGGCTCCGTCGCCACGACTGCGGATCACGGCGCGCGCCTGCCTGCAATGGAGCAGGAACCGCGGCGCGCTGGGGGTCGGTGCCGGCACGAAAGGGAAGGACGGGTGCATGGAGCGCGCGCTGGTCTGTGCTGGAGCCCTGATTATCGGCGCGCCGGGGCGGCCGTCTATTCGATCTGCCGCAAGGTCTCGCCCAGCGCATCGACCAGGCTATCGATCTGCGCCGGCGTGCTGATGAAGGGCGGCGCCAGCTGGATGGTGTCGGCGCCGTAGCGCACGTAGAAGCCCTTTTCCAGCATCGCCATCGCGATCTGGTAAGGGCGCCTGGCGGGCTCGCCCGGCACGGCGGCAATCGTCAGGCCGGCGGCCAGGCCGAAGTTGCGGATGTCGGCCACATGCGGGGCGCCGCGCAGGCCGTGCACCGCGTTCTCGAACAGCGGCGCCAGCTCGGCGACCCGCTCGATCGAATGCTCGCGCTCCAGCAGGTCCAGCGTGGCGATGCCGGCCGCGCACGCCACCGGATGGGCCGAATAGGTGTAGCCGTGCGGCAGCTCCAGCATGTAGTCGGGGCCGCCGGCGGCCATGAAGGTGTCGTAGATTTCCTTGCCCACCACGACGCCGCCGAGCGGCTGCACGCCGTTGGTGACCTGCTTGGCGAAGTTCAGGATGTCGGGCTTGACGCCGAAGGCCTCCGCGCCGGTCCAGGCACCGCTGCGGCCAAAGCCCGAGATCACCTCGTCGAAGATCAGCAGGATGTTGTTCGCGGTGCAGATCTCGCGCAGGCGCTGCAGATAACCCCGGGGCGGGATCACGACGCCGGCCGAGCCCGAGAAGGGCTCGACGATCACGGCCGCGATGTTGGACGCGTCGTGCAGGCTGATGAGGTTGAGCAGTTCGTCGGCCAGCTCGGCGCCCTGCTCCGGCATGCCGCGGCAGAACGACCCCGCCGGCGGCTGGGTATGCGGCAGGTGGTCAGCCTCCACGCCCTGGCCGTAGAGCTTGCGGTTGCCGACGATGCCGCCGACCGAGATGCCGCCGAAGTTGACGCCGTGATAGCCCTTGAGGCGGCCAATCAGGCGCGTCTTGCTGGCCTGGCCCCTGGTGCGCCAGTAGGCGCGCGCGATCTTGAGCGAGGTGTCGGCCGACTCCGAGCCCGAGCCGGTGAAGAACACATGATCGAGCCCGGCCGGCATGCGCTCGACGATCTTGTTGGCGAGCTCGAACGACAGCGGATGGCCGAACTGGAAGGCCGGCGAATAGTCCAGAGTGGCGACCTGGCGCGAGACGGCCTCGACGATCTCGCGGCGCGCATGGCCCAGGCCGGTGCACCAGAGGCCGGACAGGCCGTCGAACAGCTGGCGGCCCTGGCCGTCGGTGTAGTACGCCCCCTGGGCGGCAGTGATCAGGCGCGGATGGGCCTTGAAGTCACGGTTGCCGGTGAAGGGCATCCAGTGCGCTTCCAGCCAGGCCGGGTCGGTTCGGGGGACAGCGAGTGGCGCGGCATCGGACATGTTCATCGAGAGACTCCAGTGCTCTAGATTGCCAGACAATTTCTGGTGGACCACAAAACCCTCGTAAATTAACAGATATCCCGCAGCCCTTGCATCGTCCGGCCTGCGACAGCGAGGCTGGCCTGCGCGCCCGTGTTCAAGTCGACGAACCGGCCAGCCGGTGACCGCAGACCGGCCACCGACGCGATCGCTGGTAGCGGCCCAGGTCCAGCCCCTCGGTGCTGATCGCCTGCCGCTGACCCATCAGCTGCCTGGCCAGCACCTCGGCGCTGCCGCAGGCCATGGTCCAGCCCAGCGTGCCATGGCCGGTGTTGAGGAAGAGCTTGTCGATCGGCGTCGCGCCAACCAGCGGCGTGCCGTCCGGCGTCATCGGGCGCAGGCCGGTCCAGAACTCGGCGCGCGCCAGGTCGCCGCCCGGGAACAGCTCGCGCGTGACCTTCTCCAGCGTCTCGCGCCGGCGCGGATTCAGGCGCAGGTCGAAGCCGGCCAGCTCGGCCATGCCGCCGACGCGGATCCGGTTGCCGAGACGGGTCAGGGCGATCTTGTAGGTCTCGTCGAGCACGGTCGACTGCGGCGCCCGCGACTCGTCGACCAATGGAATGGTGAGCGAATAGCCCTTGACCGGGTAGACCGGGATGTCCAGCCCCAGCGGCAGCAGCAGTTCGCGCGAATAGCTGCCCGCCGCGAGCACATAGCGGTCGGCCTGCAGCAGCTCGCCATTGGCCAGGCGCACGCCCGTCAGGCGCTGGCCGTCACGCTGCAGCGACTCCACCACGGCATCCTGGCGGAAGCTCACGCCGGCGGCAGCGGCGCGCTGCGCCAGCCGGGTGGTGAACAGGTGGCAGTCGCCGGTCTCGTCATTGGGCAGGCGCAGGCCGCCGGCATAGGGCACGGCCGCGCGCGCCAGCGCCGGCTCCGCCCTGGCGACGCCGGCGCGGTCGAGCAGCTCGAACGGCACGCCACAGGCCTGCAGCACCTCGACGTCGCGCTGGGCCGCGTCGAGCTGGGCCTGGCTGCGGAACAGCTGCAGCGTGCCGCCGCTGCGCTCGTCGTAGGCCAGTCCGGCCTCGCCGCGCCACTGGCGCAGGCAGTCGCGGCTGTACTCGGACAGGCGCATCATGCGCTCCTTGTTGACCGCGTAGCGGCCGGCCGAGCAGTTGGCCAGCATCGCCGCCATCCAGCGCCACTGGAAGCCCGAGCCGTCGGGGCGGATCGCCAGCGGCGCATGGCGCTGGAACAGCCACTTCAGCGCCTTGAGCGGAATGCCCGGCGCGGCCCAGGGCGTCGAATAGCCGGGAGAAACCTGGCCCGCATTGGCGTAGCTGGTCTCGAGCCCGACCGCGGGCTGGCGGTCCACCACCGTGACCTCGGCACCCTGGCGCACCAGCGCCCAGGCCGTCGTGACGCCGATCACCCCACCGCCCAGAACCATGACTTTCATGCTGAACCTCCTGCTGCCTTGAGATTCATTGATGTTATGGATTGCTTGCAGAATAATTCCCCGAAAAAACCCATGACGGCAGTGATAGTTACTGCCCATTCAGCCAGCCAACACCCGCCGCCGAAAAATGTCAGAACTCGACCGCACCGACCGCCGCATCCTCGACCTGCTGCAACGCCACGGACGCATGTCCATGACCGAGCTGGGCGAGCAGATCGGGCTGTCGACCTCGCCCTGCTCGGAGCGCGTCAAGCGGCTCGAGAGATCGGGCTACATCAGCGGCTACCACGCGCATGTCGACCCGGTCCGGCTCGGCAGGTCGCTGCTGGTGTTCATCGAGATCACGCTGTCGCAGAAGTCGCCCCAGATCTTCGAGGCGGTCAAGCGCGAGGTCGGGCAGATGCCCGAGGTGCTCGAATGCCACCTGGTCTCGGGCAGCTTCGACTATCTGGTCAAGTCCCGGTTGCGCGCGATGAGCGAGTACCGCGAGCTGCTCGGCGCGATCCTTAAGAAGATCCCGGTGCCGGCGCAGTCGAACAGCTATGTGGTGATGGAGGAGGTCAAGGAAAGCACCGTCCTGCCGCTGGACCGCTGAGCCCCGGCCCCGCGCCGGGAGGCCAGGTCGATGGCGGATCAGCTCTCGTAGCCGAAGGAGCGGATCACCGCGCGCGCCTGGCCGCCCCGGAGGAATTCCAGCAGCGCGCTGGCCGCCGGATTGCCCTGGCCGGCATCGAGCAGCAGCGCCTGCTGGCGGATCGGCGCATGCAGGCGTGCCGGAACGACCCAGGCCGAGCCCCGTGCGATGCGGCCGTCGGAATAGACCTGGGCCAGGGCGACGAAGCCCAGCGTCGCGTTCCCGCTTGCCACGAACTGGTAGGTCTGGGCGATGCTGTCGCCCTGCACCAGCCTGGGCCGCCACAGGGCCAGCAGCCCTAGCCGGGTCAGCGTCTCGATGGCTGCTGCGCCATAGGGCGCGAGCTTGGGATTGGCCAGTGCCAGTCGCGGGTAGGCAGCGGAACGCAGCACCTCGCCCTGGCCGTCCACCAGGCCGGGCTGCTGGCTCCACAGCACCAGCCTGCCGGTTGCATAAGTGAAGCGCGAGCCTGCCACGCCGAGGCCATCGGCCTCGAGCCTGCGCGGCGTCTCCTCGTCAGCCGCCAGCAGGACCTGGAACGGTGCACCGTGGCGGATCTGGGCCTGGAGGCTGCCGGTCGCGCCGAAGGACAGCAGCAACCGGTGGCCGGTCTCCTGCTCGAAGGCCTGGGCCAGCCTGTGCATCGGCGCGCTGAAGTTGGCCGCCACCGCCACCTTGACCTCGGCGGCGCCAGCCTGGGCCACCAGCGCCATGGCGACCAGGACGAAAGCGAAGAACTTGACCATGGACCTTGCGCGCTTCATTTCTTGGACTGCGATTATCGGCTGGCAGAGTGGGCCGAGAGCCCATGGCCCACCAGGGAGGCCCATTGCAGCGTATGACGACCCGGCGGCTGGGATAATCCCCCCATGGTCAAGAAACAACGTGTCGTCGTCGGTCTCTCGGGCGGGGTGGACTCCGCAGTCAGTGCGTACCTGCTCAAGCAGCAGGGCTACGAGGTGATCGGCATCTTCATGAAGAACTGGGAAGACGACGACGACAGCGAATACTGCTCGTCGCGCCAGGACTTCCTCGACGCGGCCAGCGTGGCCGATGTGATCGGGATCGACATGGAGCATGTCAACTTCGCGGCCGAGTACAAGGACCGCGTGTTCGCCGAGTTCCTGCGCGAGTACCAGGCCGGCCGCACGCCCAACCCGGACATCCTGTGCAACGCCGAGATCAAATTCAAGGCCTTCCTGGACCACGCGATACGCCTGGGGGCCGAGAAGATCGCCACTGGCCATTACTGCCGAGTGCGCTTTGATGAGGCCAGCGGCAAGCACCAGCTGCTCAAGGGCTGCGACCCGCTGAAGGACCAGAGCTATTTCCTGCACCGCCTGAACCAGGCGCAGCTGAGCAAGGCGATGTTCCCGGTCGGCGAGCTGCCCAAGACCGAGGTGCGCCGCATCGCCGACCAGATCGGGCTGCCGAACGCGCAGAAGAAGGACTCGACCGGCATCTGCTTCATCGGCGAGCGGCCCTTCCGCGACTTCCTGAACCGCTACATCCAGAAGGAGCCGGGCCCGATCCGCGACGAGCAGGGCCGCGTCATCGGCCAGCATGTGGGCCTGAGCTTCTACACCCTGGGACAGCGCCAGGGCCTGGGGATAGGTGGCGTCAAGACGGCCGGCGACGCCAAGGGCGGCAGCGAGCACCAGCCCTGGTTCGTCGCGCGCAAGGACATCGAGCACAACACGCTGTGGGTGGTGCAGGGCCACGACCACCCCTGGCTGCTGTCGCCGCTGCTGCAGGCCGAGGACGCGAGCTGGGTCGCCGGCGAGCCGCCGGCACCCGGGAAATACGGCGCCAAGACCCGCTACCGCCAGGCCGATGCCAGTTGCCTGCTGGCGCCCAACGGCGACGGCGCCTTCGCGCTGGGCTTCGACGAGCCGCAATGGGCGGTCACGCCGGGCCAGAGCGCGGTGCTGTACGACGGCGACGTCTGCCTGGGCGGCGGCGTGATCCATTCCGCCAGCGCGACCGAGCTGCCGCTGCCCGAGATCGCGCCGGAGCCGGTCAAGCGCCGCAAGGGCAAGCGGGTGCAAGGCAAGCAGGCCTGAGCTGCCGCTAGTCCGCGCTGAGGGGCGCCCTGACCACCCCCAGCTTGAGCCCGAGCACGCCCAGGATCCGGTTCAGCGTCTGGACCGTGCCTTCGCTGCGCCCCTGCTCGATGTCCTGGATCGTCTTGGTCGACACCCCAGCCAGCCTGGCCAGTTCGGCGCTGGTCAGGCGCAAGGTGCGCTTGAGATGCCGCACCGACTGCTGCAGCGTCCATTCCGGGTGCGCCAGCACCTCCTCGATCGCCTGCAGGCGCAGCGCCAGCTGTTCGGGAACGGAAATGGCGTTGTAGCGCTTGTCCATCCTGCCTCGCGCGCGGTCAGCGCAACGCCTCCATCTCGCGCGCCAGGCGCTCGATCCCGAGCTTCAGGTGCTGATGGACGTCAGGCTCCATGCCCAGGGCGACGCCGTGACTGGCGATATCGCCCAGGACGGGCGCCATGGCGCGCAAGCCTGCGGCCAGCGCATCGCGGTTCAGCACTTGCGGCTTCTTGCGGCCTGCGCCCTGTTCGCACACGGCATCCAGTACCCTGCTCCAGTCGATCCGCGTGCCATCGTTGTTTTCCCAGCGGATGCGTCTGGCGATGCCATCCGGGTGCAGATACATGGGCGCGAAGTCATAGAGCGGCGTCAGCGCGATGCGTCCCTGGAAGTCACGCTGCAGCGCAGTGTTGCGGGCATGGTTGTCCTTGTTGCCGAGCGCCAGGTTGGCGACATCGCGGCGCAGGTACTCCAGCAGCTCGGACTGCGGGTCGGTGCAGCGCAGCAGCAGCTGGCGACAGACTTCGTCATGGCTGGGCACGAACTCGAAGCCAACCTTGCCGGTCAGGGAGGCGATGCTCTCCTGCCCCAGGCGCTCCACGCCATCCGGGTGGATGTGCCGGTCAAAGCGGGGAATGAACAGGGCGCGCTGCCGCAGGGTCAGCGGCGCATGAACCCGCAGGCCCAGTCGGCGGGCGAGATCCATGTAGACCGCCTCGTGGCGCAGGATCTGCGCCAGGCGCTCATCGCGGCCACGGCCGAACTTGACGATGAAGTGTTCGCGCGCCCGGTCGTCTGACAGGCTGTGGTCGAGGTAGAGCAAGCCGTCATCAGCACGGGTCAGCAAGAGCTTGGGCCATTCGCCCTGCACGCCGGACGAGCCCGCGAGAAACAAGCCATGCGCGGCCAGGTACTCGGCGAACTCGTCGGCGCGTTCCGCCACTTCGTCGTCGGTGAAGCCATGCCTGGGGCCACGGTGCTGATCCAGCCACTGTGCAGCCTCCTTGACGCGCAGATTGCCGATCGAATTGCCCGCCCCGCTGAGCAGCAGGGGCCAGTCCGAGGGCTCTTCTGAAGTCTCGGGCAGCCCCAGGCGGCGCAGCAGTTCGTGCCGGCCGAAGCCCTGGGGCAGCATGTCGATCAGGAACACCGGCCAATGCGGTAACGGCCTGGGCTCCAGCCCCACCGGGAACTGGCAGGACAAGGCATGCGCATCCCTGGCGTTGGCATGCTCGAAGGCCCAGGCCACGTCGTAACCCGTGTAACTCCTGGCCCGCCAGCCTTCGCGAACATCGCCGAACAGACTGACACTGGCAATATCGTGCCAGGCGCCTGCGGCATGCAGCTGGAGGGTGCAAGTCTGGTCCATATTGGTGAAATTCTATACAAATTACATGAGAATGTCTTTATTTTCTATATAGAAAAACACTGAAATAAGATTCAATCAGCTGCAGCCTGATCAGCCCACGCCACCCCCCAGCGCCGCCTGCAGCATGTCGATGAAGACGCGCGTGCGCGCCGGCATCAGCTTGCGGCCCGGGAACACCGCCCAGGCCGCGTGCGGCGGCAGCTGCCAGCCGGGCAGCACGCGGCGCAGTTCGCCGCGCTGCAGCAGCGGCTGCGCGAACCAGTCGGGCACGGCCGCGATGCCGGCGCCGGCGCGCGCCATGCGGATCAGCAGTTCGGGCGAGTTGGCGCTGACCCGCCCCGGCGGCAGCCCCTGCCAGGCCTGATCGCCCCGGCTCAGCACCCAGGGCGCGGGTTCGCCGCGGCGTCCCAGCAGGCGCACCGCCTGGTGCTGCAGCAGGTCCTCCGGGCAGGTCGGGTCGCCGTGCTCGGCCAGGTAGCCGGGCGCGGCGTAGAGTCCGTTGCCGAACACGGTCAGCCGGCGCGCCGCCAGCGTGGCGTCGTCGGGCAGGTCGCCCATGCGCAGCGCGACGTCGAAGCCCTCGGCCAGCAGGTCGACCCGGCGCGGCGAGAGGTCGAGCTCGAGCGTGATCGCCGGGTGCAGCGCGCAGAAGGCCGCCAGCGTGTCGGCCAGCAGCAGGTTGGCGAAGTCGCTCGGCATCGAGACGCGCAGCCGCCCGCTCGGCGCGGCCTGGCGCTGCTCGCGCAGGGCCGCGACCGCCTCCACCTCCAGCACGACCTGGCGCGCATGCTCGAGCAGCAGCTGGCCGAAGTCGGTCAGCTGCTGGCGCCGGGTCGTGCGCTGCAGCAGGCGCTCGCCCAGCAGCGTCTCGAGCGCAGCGATGCGGCGCGAGACGGTCGACTTCGGCAAGGCCAGCCGCTCGGCGGCACGGCTGAAGCTGCCGAGCTCGGCCACGCGCGCGAACAGCAGCAGGTCGTTGGGGTCGATCGCGGCAGATTGTTCCATCATCGGAATAATGATATCCATCCAAATGGATTCACATCAATCAGAACAACAAATACAGTAGCGTCATTCCCTCCCCACACAAGGAAACGACCATGAAGATCCTGCAGATCAACGCCAGCGCCCGCCGTGAAGGCTCCAACTCGACCAAGCTCGCCAACCGCATCACCGAGCGCCTGCTGGCCGCCAACCCGGGCGCGACCGTGACCGTGCGCGACCTGGCCGCCGAGCCGCTGCCGGTGCTGGACGAAGTCGCGCTCGGCGCGCTGTTCACCCCGGCCGAGCAGCGCAGCGCCGAACAGGCCGCGCTGGCCGCGCGCTTCGACGCCGCGATCGCCGATCTGCAGGCGCACGACACCCTCGTGCTGGGCGTGGCGATGTACAACTTCGGCGTCACCGTGCAGCTCAAGTCCTGGATCGACGCGATCGCGCGCGCCGGCGTCACCTTCAAGTACACCGAGACCGGCCCGGTCGGCCTGGTCGAGGGCAAGAAGGTCTACGTCGCGGCTGCGCGTGGCGGCATCTACCGCGGCACGCCGAACGACAGCCAGACCCCCTACCTGAAGTCGGTGCTGGGTTTCCTGGGCATGAAGGACGTGCGCTTCGCCTACGCCGAAGGCCTGAACATGGGCCCGGACGCCGCCGCCCAGGGCTTCGCCCAGGCCGAGGCCGATCTGGACGCCGCGCTGGCCGCCTGATCCACCCCGACTGATCGTCAACGCAGGGCCTGCCCAGGCAGCGCCCTGCCATCAGGAAAGCGCCGAACATGAACCCGAACGCCACTCCCTCCCCCGTCGTCAGCCAGCCGCGCCGCATCGAGCGCCTGGTCGCCGGCCGCCCGACCTCGGACGGCGCCGGTGTCAAGCTCACCCGCGTGCTGACGCAGGACCTGCAGCGCCGGCTCGACCCTTTCCTGATGCTCGACGCCTTCGGCAGCGAGAATCCCGACGACTACATCGCGGGCTTCCCCGACCACCCGCACCGCGGCTTCGAGACCGTGACCTACATGATCGCGGGCCGCATGCTGCACCGCGACAGCAAGGGCCACGAAGGCCTGCTTCAGAATGGCGACGTGCAGTGGATGACCGCTGGCAGCGGCCTGATCCACTCCGAGATCCCGCAGCAGGAGGAAGGCGTGATGGAGGGCTTCCAGCTCTGGCTCAACCTGCCGGCGCGCGACAAGATGAACGCCCCCTGGTACCGCGACATCCAGAACGCCGAGCTGCCCCGGTTCACCACGCCCGCGGGCGTGAAAGTGACGGTGATCGCGGGCGAGAGCCACGGCGTGGCCGGCGCGGTGACGCGCGAGGCGACCGAGCCGCTCTACCTCGACCTGCACCTGCCGGCCGGCAGCCAGTTCGAGCAGGCTCTGCCCGCGGGTCACAACGCCTTCTGCTACGTCTATCGCGGCGCGGTCACGCTGGACGGCCAGGCAGTGCCGGCGCAGCGCATGGCGATCCTGGCCAACGACCCGGCGGCCGACGGCGTGCGCCTGACGGCCAGCGAGGACGCGAAGGTGATCCTGATCGCGGGCAAGCCGCTGAACGAGCCGATCGCGCAGTACGGCCCCTTCGTGATGAACACCGAGGCCGAGATCTACCAGGCGATCCAGGACTTCCGGGCTGGCCGGCTGGGCTGAGCTCCGGGGCGACTGGCACCGGCAGCGCCTCTTCAAGCAAAAAGCCAGCGCGCCGTCAGGCCGCTGGCTTTTCTTCATCGATCCGACGTCAAAGGCCGGCTTCAGAACGGAACGTCGTCGTCCATGTCGTCGAATCCGCTGTTGGCCGGCGCCGGTGCCGGACGCGGAGCCGGAGCCGCCTGGCGCGGCGCCGTCGCCGGGCGCGCTGCAGCCGGTGCCGCGGAGCGCGGCGCGTAGGCGGGGCTGCCGCCCTCTTCCATGCCACCGCCCTGGCCGCCCATGCCCTGGCGACTGCCCAGCATCTGCATCTGGTCGGCGCGGATCTCGGTGCTGTACTTCTCGACGCCCGACTGGTCGGTCCACTTGCGCGTGCGCAGCGAGCCCTCGACGTAGACCTGCGAGCCCTTGCGCAGGTACTGGCCGGCGATCTCGGCCAGGCGGCCGTTGAAGACCACGCGGTGCCACTCGGTCGCTTCCCTCATCTCGCCCGTCTGCTTGTCCTTCCATCGGTCCGTCGTGGCCACGGTGACGTTGGCCACCTGGTCGCCGTTGGGGAAGGATCTCATCTCGGGGTCGCGGCCCAGGTTGCCGACGATGATGACTTTGTTGACGGATGCCATGTGTGGGACCTCTCTAAGCAGTGTTCAGGGCTGGCATTGTGCAGCATTTGAAACCGCTGCAACAGGCCCCAGCAAGACCGTCATCAATACATGCCGTTGCGCCGCGCCAGCTCGACGAACAGCGCCGACTGGTCGAGCTCGCCCAGGCCATGGTCGACGCCATCGGCATAGAGCCGCTCGAACAGGCCGGTGACCGGCGCGTCGAAGCCGAGCTCGGCGGCGGTCGCCAGCGCGTTGCGCATGTCCTTGAGCTGGACCTGCATCGAGCCGCGCTTGGCGAAGTCGCGCCCGACCATGCGCTCGCCATGCACCTGCAGGATGCGGCTGTCGGCAAAGCCACCGCTGATCGCCTCGCGCACCCGCCCCGGATCCGCGCCGCCCTGCTGGCACAGCAGCAAGGCCTCGGCGACGGCGCCGATGGTGATGCCGACGATCATCTGATTCGCCAGCTTGGCGAGCTGGCCGGCGCCATGCGGCCCGACCTGGGTGGCGCGGCCCAGCGCGGCGAACACCGGCGCAGCGCGCGAAAAGTCGGCCGCCTCGCCACCCGCCATGATCGCCAGCGTGCCCTGCTCGGCGCCCAGCGTGCCGCCCGAGACAGGCGCGTCGAGGTGGCGCAGGCCCATGGCCTCGAGCCGGCTCGCGTGCTCGCGCGCCTGCGACGGCATGATCGACGACATGTCGACCAGCAGCGCGCCCGGCGCCATCGCGGCCGCTGTGCCCTGCTCGAACAGCAAGTCGGCGACCGCCGCGCCATCGGTCAGCAGCGTGACGACGAACTCGGCGCCGGCCACCGCCTCGGCCGGGCTGGCGGCCACGCGCGCGCCATCGGCCAGCAGGCGCTCGGCCTTGCGGCGGTCGCGGTTCCAGGCGCTGACGGCATGGCCGGCCTGGCACAGGCGGCGCGCCATCGGGTAGCCCATCATGCCGATGCCGAGCACGGCGATGCGCAGGGATTGCGGTGTGGAAGTCATTTCAATCGGGGTCAGAGACCGATTCTTGATTGGGACTCAGCCGCCCGATCCAGCCCAGGCCGGCCTCGGTCGTGGTCAGGGGACGGTATTCGCAGCCGATCCAGCCTGCATAGCCGATGCGGTCCAGGTGCGCGAACAGGAAGGCGTAGTGGATCTCGCCCGTGCCAGGCTCGTGCCGGCCCGGGTTGTCGGCCAGCTGCAGGTGCGCGATGCGCGGCAGGTATTGCTGCAGCGTCGCGGCCAGCTCGCCCTCCATGCGCTGCGCGTGGTAGATGTCGTACTGCAGGAAGGCATTGTCGGCGCCGACCTCGTCGAGCAGGTCGATCGCCTGCCGGGTGTAGTTGAGGTAGAAGCCAGGCATGTCGAAGCAGTTGATCGGCTCGACCAGCAACCGCAGGCCAGCACGGCTGAACTCCGCCGCCGCGTAGCGCAGGTTCTCGACCAGGGTCTGGCGCAGCACGGCTTCAGGCACGCCAGCCGGCGCCAGCCCGGCCAGGCAGTTGAGCTGGGGCGCGCCCAGCACCCGGGCATATTCGATGCCGCGCGCGACGCCGGCGCGAAATTCATCGACCCGGTCCGGGTGGCAGGCGATGCCGCGCTCGCCGGCCTCCCAGTCGCCAGGCGGCAGGTTGTGCAGCACCAGCTGCAGGCCGCTGGCGTCGAGCCGTCGCCTCAGCTCTTGCGCGTCCCAGGCGTAGGGAAACAGGAATTCCACCGCCCGGAAGCCGGCGCGCGCCGCTGCCTCGAAACGGTCCAGGAATGGCCGCTCGTTGAAGAGCAGCGTGAGGTTGGCGGCGAATCGCGGCATGGTCGTTCTCCTGATATCCGATTCTGCCAGGCCAGTCGGGGACAGCCGTCCTGGCTGACGGCGCTCGTAGGCGCCTGCCCTCCCCGACCTCATGCATTCCCAATGGAAATGGAATGGATCATGGAAATAAATTTTTACAACATCAGGGTTTACACTAGCATATGTCCATTCTGTAAGAAAACCGACAGCTTTCCGGGCATCAAAAATGAACACAATCGCCACTTATTCGATCGATTCTTCCCGCGGCGATGCGCAGTCCATCGACATCTTCGGCTCGAACTCAGACGCCTACTGCGTTCAGCATCTCACCGCCCTGCCCGTCGCCGAGCGCTCCCGCCTCGCCGGTCCGGCCCTGGCCGCGCTGGCGCTGATCCTTGCCGGCCTGCCGGTGCTGACCCTGGTACTGGAAAAGCTGGCCTGATCCAGCCACCCCGGCCCGGGGCCGCGACCCGATG
>JBDLTM010000023.1:0-14970 GCA_039805805.1 Pseudomonadota bacterium
CGCTGCATCAGTTCGGCATGGCGCTGCAGCAGTCGCTCGACGCGCTCGGCAATCTGGTCGATCTGTTGTTCGGGTGACATGCCGCTGATTCTAGGCCCGTAAGGGCAGAGGCAGCAAAGGCGGATAAAATCCGGGCATGTTGGTGCTCGCCGCAAGGTTCTCGCGCGGCGGTTCAACGGGAAGCTGGGGGAAGAAAGCCGTGCGGCCGACTTCTAACCAGCGCTGCCCCCGCAACGGTAAGCGGACGAGCCACTGTGCTCCGCTTTCGTCTCCCAGCCACTGGGCGCCCCACGGCGTCTGGGAAGGCGACGAAGGTTGTCTCCGCCAGCCCGGATACCGGCCAACGAAGGGGTCCTGCCAAGTCAGGGCCGTGACGTCCATGCACCGTCGGGGAAGGCGGTGAGGGCACTGAAACCTATATTTTTCATGAAGTTCTCTTCCTGCTTGCGCCTGGCTGCGCTTCCGCTCGCCCTGTCCGCAGCTTTTCCCGCTCTGGCGCAATCGCAGCTCGCTCCTGTCGTCGTGACCGCGACGCGTGTCGAGCAGCCGCTGACCGACGTGGTGGCGGATGTCAGCATCATCGATCGGGAGCAGATCGAAGCCAGTGCGGGCCGAACCTTGTCTGAACTTCTCGTGCGCGAGGCAGGTGTCCAAATGTCCTCGAACGGCGGCCTGGGCAAGTCTTCCAGCCTTTACCTGCGCGGCACGAGCGCCGGCCATACGCTGCTGCTGATCGATGGTGTCCGTTACGGCTCGGCTACTCTTGGTCAGGCCATCTGGGACAACATTCCATTGGAGCAGATCGACCGCATCGAAGTGCTCAAGGGACCGGCAGCCGCCCTGTACGGCAGCGATGCAATCGGTGGAGTCGTTCAGGTCTTCACGCGTCAGGGTCAGGTTGGTTTCCACCCCCATGCCAGTGTAACGCTGGGGTCGGAGAGCCATCGTGCGGTCGCTGCTGGCATCTCAGGCGGTAGCAGTGAATTCAGCTATGCACTGGGCGCAAGCAGTCTGACGGAAAAAGGTTTTTCCGCCACGAATGCCAAGATTGGCAAGGCTTACAACTCGGACCGCGATGGTCTCGATCATGAATCGTTCAACGGCTCGGTGGCATGGCGTCTGGCCCCTGGTTTGCGACTGACGGCGCAGGCCTTGCAGGCCAATGGAGTGAGCCGCAGCGACAAGGGCAATTCATCCTTCGATGTCAGGACCGAGAGCGCGACGCAGTTGCTGGGGGCGGGACTGGAGCATCAGTGGTCCGAGGGTGTGCGGACCAAGCTCAAGCTGTCACGTGGCGAGGATAAGTCGACCGGCTTTGGCGCGGACAAGAACAATTCCACCGCCACCACGCGCTACGACACCGAGCGCAACCAGACGATGCTGCAGCACGAGTGGGCCAGCTCGATCGGTACCTGGATGTTCGGGGCCGAGACGATAAGGGAATCGGTCAGCAGCACGACGGCTTACGATATTTCCGACCGACGCACGAATTCGATTTTCGCCGGTCTCAACGGCCGCAGGCACGGCCATCTCTGGCAGTTCAACCTGCGGCACGACGACAATTCGCAATTCGGTTCGGCCGATACCGGCAACCTGGGATATGGCTACCAGTTCACCCCGGACTGGGCCTTACACGGCAGTTACGGCACCACATTCAAGGCTCCGAGCTTCAACGACCTGTACTGGCCTGATGCGGGCAATCCGCTGCTGCAGCCTGAGAAAGGACACTCCAAGGAGCTGGCCCTCGTCTACAAGTCAGCTGCTGGTCCGGTCAAGCTGACTCGCTTCGACAACCGAATCGACAACCTGATCGCCTGGGCCCCGGTCTCGTCTGCACCCGATGCCGACTGGATACCTTCGAACGTCGATCAGGCCCGAATCAAGGGCTGGTCGCTGGGCTATGAGGGCGGCGCGGGCCTGTGGTTCTGGCAGACCCAGCTCGAGTTGCTGGAGGCCAAGGACGAGAAGACAGGCCTGAAGTTGCCGCGCCGGGCCGATACGCAGCTGAGCGCTTCGCTGCGCCGCGACGTGGCCGACTGGAAGCTGGGCGCGCACTGGCTGGCGGCGTCAGACCGTTTCGACGACAAGTCCAATACCGCAGAAAAGCGTCTCGCGGGCTACGCCACCCTGGACCTCTCTGCCGAGCGTGCCTTGACGGCGGAATGGCGCCTGCAGCTCCGCCTCAACAACCTGACCGACAAGAAGTACGAGACCGTCTATGGTTACAACCAGCCCGGCCGTGCCGCCTACGTCACCCTGCGCTGGCAGGGACGCTGAAGAAGATGAGCCACACCTGCCCCGCCATCCTAGTCGCCGCCCCGGCCTCCGGCCAGGGTAAGACCACCATCGTCTCGGCGCTGGCTCGCCTGCATGCGCGCCAGGGGCGGCGGGTGCGTGTCTT
Source organism: Pseudomonadota bacterium (assembly GCA_039805805.1). Taxonomy (GTDB): domain Bacteria; phylum Pseudomonadota; class Gammaproteobacteria; order Burkholderiales; family Burkholderiaceae_C; genus Malikia. The sequence goes on from JBDLTM010000023.1 coordinate 2,402, forward strand.
CAAGTGCGGGCCGGACTTCCTCGATCCGTTCTGGCACCATCTCGCCAGTGGCTCTTCCGTTTACCAGATCGACCTCTGGATGACGGGCGAGGCTGATGTGCGCGCCCGCCTGCACGATGCGGCGCAGCAGGCTGACCTTATCATCGTCGAGGGCGTGATGGGTCTGTTCGACGGCGATCCCAGCGCAGCCGACCTGGCGCAGCGCTTCGGCCTGCCGGTGCTGGCGGTGATCGACGCCTCTTCGATGGCGGGTACCTTCGGCGCGCTGGCCTTCGGCCTGCAGCATTACCGGCCCGGCCTGCCCTGGGCGGGTGCGCTGGCCAACCGCGTCGCCAGCGAAGGGCATGGCCGCATGTTGGAGCAGGGCGTGGCGCCCGAACACTGGATGGGCGCGCTGCTGCGTAACCCGGCCCTGACCTTGCCTGAACGCCATCTGGGCCTGACGGTGGCGACCGAACTCGCCGACGCGATGGAGCGGCTCGATGCCGCAGCCGATGCGCTGGCTGCGACCCCGCTAGGCCGCATGGACACTGCAGCGCTGCAGCGCTGGGCGGTCGATTTCGCCGTACCTGAGCCGCAGCCTCCGGTGTCGCAATCGCTGGCCGGGCGCAGGATCGCGGTGGCGCGCGATGCATCGTTCTGCTTCATCTACCAGGCCAATCTGGATACGCTGCGCGCGCTGGGCGCCGAGTTGGTCTCCTTCTCGCCGCTGGCAGATTCCGCCTTGCCGGCATGCGATGCGGCCTGGCTGCCAGGCGGTTATCCCGAGCTGCACGCGCAGCGCCTGGGCTCGAATGAGGGCCTGATCGAGAGCCTGCGCGCGCATGTCGCTGCCGGCAAGCCGGTCTGGGCCGAGTGCGGTGGCATGATGGCGCTGTTCGATGCGATCGTCGACCAGGATGGTGTCGAGCACCCGATGTGGGGGCTGATTTCGGGCAAGACTAGGATGCAGGCCAGACTGGCCGCGCTGGGACCGCAGCAGCTCGAGCTCGCTGCCGGCACGCTTCGCGGTCATACCTTCCACTACTCGACCGCAGCGACCGACGTGAGCACTTCGACACGCACCGCTCGACCCGGCCAGGCACCAGCGCCAGACAAGGGTGAGGCGGTCTATCGCCAGGGATCGATCCGGGCCAGCTATTTCCACCCCTGGTTCCCGTCCAGCCCTGAGGCGGCGGCCAGCCTGTTCCTGCCGCAGGAGTCGTCGTGCTGACGGTCGCGCGCAGCGAGCTGATCCTGGGCGGCCAGAAGAGCGGCAAGTCCAGGCGCGCCGAGCTGCTGGCTCGCGCCTGGCTGGAGTCGTCTGACGCTCACAGCGCGGCCTTGATCGCGACCGGCCAGCCCTGGGACGAAGAGATGCGAGAACGCATCCGGCGCCATCAGGTCGACCGCGCCGAGCGCGTGCCCGGCCTGGAGACGATCGAGGAGCCGCTGTTGCTGGCCGAGACGATTGAGCAGCACAGCCGGTCCGAGCGCTTGCTGGTCGTCGATTGCCTGACGCTGTGGCTGACCAACCTGATGATGCCGGCCGTGGGCGAGGGCTTGTCGGGCGAGGCGCTCGAATCGAATATCGTGAAACTTACGCAATCAATTGTGGTGGCGCCCGGACCGCTCGTGCTGGTGGGCAACGAGATCGGCTTGGGCGTGATCCCGCTCGGTCGCGAGGTGCGTGCCTTCGTCGACGCGCTGGGACGCCTGAACCAGGCGGTTGCCGCCGCCTGCTCGCGCGCCACGCTAATGGCGGCTGGCCTGCCACTGGCCCTGAAGGATTCCGCATGAAGCGCCTGCTTGCCTTGCTGCTGTGCTGCAGCGCCACGCTGGCTTCGGCGCTGACGCTGCCCGACGACCGTGGCCGCCCGGTCAACCTGCCGAAGTCGCCGCAGCGCATCGTCAGCATCCTGCCATCGCTGACCGAGATGGTCTGCCAGCTCGACCAGTGCCATCGCCTGGTCGGTGTCGACCGCTATTCGACCTGGCCCGAGAGCGTGCGCAAGCTGCCCCAGGTCGGCGGCGGGCTCGACCCCAACATCGAGGCCATCGTTGCGCTACGCCCCGACCTGGTGCTGGCCGGCACCTCGTCGCGCGCGGCCGAGCGGCTCGTCGCGCTCGGCATCCCGGTGCTGGCGCTTGAGCCCAAGACCCATGCCGACGTCCAGCGCGTGCTGGGCAAGATCGGCCAGGTGCTCGAAGTCCAGGACGCGCAGCGCATATGGCGCCAGATCGACGCCGGCTTATCGGCTGCGGCGCAGTCGCTGCCGGCCAGCGTGCGTCAGGTGCGGGTCTATTTCGAGGTCAACCGCGGCCCCTATGGCGCAGGCGAGGGCAGCTTCATCGGCCAGACGCTGACTCGTCTGGGTGCGAAAAACATCCTGCCGGCCAGCCTGGGGCCTTTCCCCAAGCTCAATCCCGAATACATAGTGCGCGCGAATCCCGACGTGATCATGATCGGCGAGCGCAACGCCGAGGGCCTGATGCAACGCCCCGGCTGGCAGAACATCCGCGCGGTGCGCGAGGGTCGGGTCTGCATCTTCCCGGTCGCGGAGTCCGACATGCTGGTGCGCCCCGGGCCCCGTATGGCCGAGGGCGCGCGCCTGATGGCGCGCTGCCTGGCCGAGAAGGCGCCCGGCGTTGTCCGTCCCGCTCCTACCATGCCGGCCGGAGGCAAGGGGTGAACCTGCGCCACGCCTCCTGGCTGGGCTGGGCGCTGCTGCTGGCCGGACTCGGGCTGGCCGCCCTGGGTACCTGCGTCGGCAGCACCGGGTTCGAGAACCTGCTGCGGCCGCTGCTCGATGCCAATGCGGATCCTGCCGAGCGGGACATGGCCTGGCGGATCGTGACCGAGATCCGGCTGCCCAGGACCATGGGTGCCTGGGCCGCGGGCGGCCTGCTCGGGCTGGCCGGTGCGCTGGCGCAGGGACTGTTCCGCAACCCGCTGGCCGACCCCTATCTGCTCGGCAGCGCTTCCGGTGCCTCGCTGGGCGTGGCGGTCGCGCTGGCCGCCGTCGGCGGAGGCGCCGGCATGGTGGGCGGCAGTATGATGAACGGCGCTTCCTTCAGCATGCTGTCGGGTAGCGTCTGGGTGCGACTCGGCCTGACGGGCGCGGCGTTTGCCGGTGCCGTGCTGGCCGTGATGCTGACGCTGGCGCTCGCGCGCGGCGTGGGGCACACGCTGCGGCTGCTGCTGTCGGGCGTGATCGTCGGCGTCGTGCTCGGCGCGCTGACCTCGCTGGTGCTGCTGTTCTCGCCCGAGTCGCTACAGGCGATGCAGGCCTTCATGCTCGGCACCACCGGCTTCATCGGCTGGACCGCCTGGGGCCTGATGTTCGGTTGCTGGTGCCTGTGCGCGCTGATCGCCTGGGCGCTGGCGCGGGTGCTCGACGGACTGAGCCTGGGCGAGGCGACCGCGCACAGCTTAGGGCTGCCGCTGGCGCCCCTGCGGGCCGCGCTGGTCGCCACGCTGGCGCTGGCGACCGGCACCGCGGTGGCGCAGACCGGCCTGATCGCATTCGTCGGACTGGCCGCGCCGCACCTGGTGCGCGCGGTTGTCAAGGTGCCGCACCGCCAGCTGATCTGGCTCTCCAGCCTGATGGGCGGCGTGCTGCTGGAGGCGGCCGACCTGCTGGCGCGCTGGGCGATCGCGCCGCAGGAACTGCCCGTTGGCGTGGTGACCGCGGCGCTCGGCGGCGGCTACCTGCTGTGGCTGATGCACCGTCGCAGCAGCGGCCTCAACGCGGGAGTCGGTCTGTGAGCAAGCTGGCCTACTCCATCCGAGGTCTGGGCGCCAGCCTGGGCGGCAAGCCCATCCTGCACTCCATTGACCTGGAGCTGCGCGCTGGCGCCTGGACCGCCATCGTAGGGCCCAACGGCGCGGGCAAGTCGACGCTGCTGCGCGCACTCGGCGGCCTGCTGCCCGGCAGCGGCTGCATCGAACTGCTCGGGCGCGGGTTGCAGGACTGGCCGCGGCAGGAGCGCGCGCGCGCGCTGTCCTGGCTGGGCCAGAACCAGGCCGCTGCCGACGACCTGACGGTGTACGACATCGCGATGCTGGGCCGCCTGCCGCACCAGGGCTGGCTGGCGCCGGCCAGCGATGCCGACCGGTCCGCGGTCGAGCGCGCCCTGCGCCAGACGCAGGCCTGGGACTGGCGCGAGCGGCCCGTCGGCGCCCTGTCGGGTGGTGAGCGCCAGCGCGTGCTGCTGGCGCGCGCGCTCGCGGTCGAGGCGCAGGTGCTGCTGATGGACGAGCCGCTGGCCAACCTCGACCCGCCGCACCAGGCCGACTGGCTGCTGCTGGTGCGCGAGCTGGTCGCGGCCGGCCGCAGTGTGGTCAGCGTGCTGCACGAGATCTCGATCGCGCTGCATGCCGACGACCTGGTTGTGATGGAGCAGGGCCGCATCGCGCATCACGGCGCTTGCGCGGATGCCTCGACGCACCGTGCGCTGGAACAGGTGTTTGACTATCGCATCGCCATCCATGCCCTGGCCGGGCAGTGGGTCGCGCTGCCCGTGACATGAACAGGACTCTAGGAATGAAGATCGAAACTCCCCCGACGGAAAAGCCCTACGAGAAGGCCGAAGGCGAGCGCCGCGGCCTCGTGATCGTCAACACCGGCGACGGCAAGGGCAAGAGCACGGCCGCCTTCGGGCTGGCGCTGCGCGCCCATGGCCGCGGCAAGGCCGTCAAGATCTTCCAGTTCATGAAGGTGCCTACCGCGCGCTTCGGCGAGCACCGCATGTTCGAGCAGCTCGGCATCCCGATCGAAGGCCTGGGCGACGGCTTCAGCTGGAAGAGCCAGGACCTGGAGCGCTCGGCCCAGCTCGCGCGCGACGGCTGGGAGAAGGCCAAGGCTGCGATCCTGTCGGGCGAGCAGTTCCTGGTCGTGCTCGACGAGATCACCTACCCGCTGATCTACGGTTGGCTGCCGCTTGAGGGCGTGCTCGATACCCTGCGCAGCCGGCCCAGCCATGTCCATGTCTGTCTGACCGGTCGCCGCTGCCCGCCCGAGATCATCGATCTGGCCGACACCGTGACCGAGATGACGTTGGTCAAACACGCCTTCCAGGCCGGCATCCCGGCGCAGCGCGGCATCGAGGACTGAATGACTGTCATGGATTCAAGAGGCTGTGCCAGACAGGCCGCCCTTGCCAGCGGAGAGGGTGTGCCGGCATGATCTGGAGCGCGGCTGATCTGGTCGTGACGGCGCTGGCCGCCGTGCTGGCTCTGGCCGTCGACCGCTGGCTGGGCGAGCCGCCGCTGCGCTGGCATCCGGTGGTCTGGATCGGCAACTACCTGGGCTGGGCTGGCAAGCGCGTTGCTCCTCTGGCCGGTTCATCCGTTCCGGATCGGGACCTGGCTGCGTTCGCGCGTGGCGCAATAGCCTGGTGCGCGGGAGCCATCGTCGTGCTCCTGGTCGCGCTTGCCCTGCAAACCGGCTTGCAGTCGCTGCCCGGCTGGGTGCAGCTGCTGGCGCTCGGGCTGCTGCTCAAGCCGATGCTGGCCTGGAGCATGCTGAAAAGCGAGGTGATCGCGGTCGAGTCGGCGCTGGCCGAGTCCTTGTCGCGCGGGCGCGAGCGCCTGTCCTGGCTCTGCAGCCGCGATACCTCGGGCTTGAGCGAGTCGCAGGTGCGCGAGACCGCGCTGGAGTCTCTGGCCGAGAACCTGAACGATTCGGTCGTCGCGCCGCTGTTCTGGTTCGCGCTTGCCGGCCTGCCCGGCGCGGCGCTCTATCGCTATGCCAACACCGCCGATGCGATGTGGGGCTACCGGGGCGAGCGTGGCGGCCGCGTCTGGGAATGGGCTGGCAAGTGGGCGGCGCAGGTCGATGACCTGCTGTCCTGGCTGCCGGCGCGGCTGACCGCGCTGCTGCTGGCGCTGGCCGCCGGTGGACTGTCACCGGCTCGGCTGCGGCGCGAAGCCATGATCACGCCTTCGCCCAACGGAGGCTGGCCGATGGGGGCGCTGGCGCTGGCCCTGGGCGTGCGGCTGGGCAAGCCCGGCGTCTACACGCTCAACGCCGGCGCGCCGGCCCCACTGCTTGCCGATACCGCACGCGCCTGTGCGCTGGCGGGCAGGGCGCTCGCGATCGGTTTCGGTCTGGCCGTCTGTCTCACTCTCGCTTTTCACGGGATCACGGCGCATGGCTGACAGCACGCGCCTGCACGGCGGCCCCGACGCGCTCGGCGTGCCCCGGCTCGACTTCTCGACCAACAGCAACGCCTGCGGCCCTTGTCCGGCGGCCCTTGCAGCCGTGCAGGCGGCCGATGCCAGCCGCTATCCCGATCCGGACTATCACACGCTGCGCGAATCGCTGGCGGCATTCCACCGGGTCGCACCGGAGCGCATCCTGCTCGCGGGCAGCGCGAGCGAGTTCATCTTCCGCGTCAGCGCGCTGGTGGCGCGTGGCGGCGGCCAGCCTGGTCAAGTATCTGTAACTTACGCATTGCCTGAGCATGCCTATGGCGACTACAGCCAGGCAGCCAGGGCCTGGGGCCTGGAACTGGTTGGCAGTTCGACCGATGCCAGCCTGATCTGGGCCTGCGAGCCGTCCAGTCCGCTCGGCCAGCCGCACGCCGGCCTTGTGCAGCAGGTCGAATCGCTGCGGCAGCAACAGATGCTGGTGCTCGACCGGGCCTACGCGCCGCTGCGGTTGCAGGGGCAGCCGTCTCTCGATGCCGCAGGGCTCGATCGGGTCTGGCAGCTCTGGACGCCGAACAAGGCGCTCGGTCTCACCGGTGTGCGAGCCGCCTATGCGATCGCGCCGCTGCATGCTTGCGACGCGGTCGAACAATTGCAGGCGCTGGCTCCTTCCTGGCCGGTCGGCGCGCATGGCGTCGCCATGCTGCAGTGCTGGGCCAGTGCCGTCGCGCAGTACTGGCTGCACGACAGCCTCGCAACCCTGCGGGCCTGGAAGGCGCGACAGATCGATCTGTGTCGCTCGCTCGATTGGGAGGTCCTGGCCAGCGAGGCCAATTACTTCGTCGCGCGTCCCGTCAGCGCCGACCTGGGGCATGATCTCTCCCGGTTGCGCGCGCAGGGCATCAAGCTGCGAGACGCGACTTCGTTTGGGCTGCCGGGCTGGGTACGCCTGGGCGTTCTGGCTCCTGATGCGCAGGATGCGCTGGCGCAAGCCTGGAAAGCGATCGAAAGAACAATCCGATGACAGCGAAATGCGTGATGGTGCTCGGCACCTCCAGCGGCGCGGGAAAAAGCTGGCTCGCCACCGCCCTGTGCCGCCACTATGCCCGCCAGGGCCTCAAGGTCGCGCCGTTCAAGGCGCAGAACATGAGCAACAACGCGCGCGTCGTGGCGGCCCCGAGCGGGGCAGGCGAGATCGGCTCGGCGCAGTATTTCCAGGCGCTGGCCGCACGCGCTGTTCCTGAGGTGCGAATGAACCCACTGCTGCTCAAGCCCGAGGCCGACACGCGCAGCCAGGTCGTGCTGCTCGGACAGGTCGATGCCGAGCTCACCGCAGCCCCATGGCGCAGCCGCTCGGAAAAGGTCTGGCCTCACATTGCGCAGGCTCTTGCCGAGCTGCGCGCCGACAACGACGTCGTCGTGATCGAGGGCGCCGGCTCGCCGGCCGAGATCAACCTGATGGCCAGCGACATCGTCAATTTGCGCGTGGCGCGCGAAGCGGATGCGCGCTGCCTGCTGGTGACCGACATCGACCGCGGCGGTGCCTTCGCCCATCTCTGCGGCACCTGGGCGCTGCTGCCCGAGGCGGATCGCGCCCGCATCAAGGGCTTCGTGCTAAACAAGTTTCGTGGCGACGCGGCGCTGCTCTCGCCGGCACCCGAGCAACTGCAGCAGCTCACTGGCGTGCCCACCGTCGCGACGCTGCCGATGTGGTGGCAGCACGGCCTGCCCGAGGAGGACGGCGTGTTCGACGACCGCAGCCGCAGCCAGGGCGCGGTCAAGCGCACCGTCGCCGTGGTGGCCTATCCGCGGCTGAGCAATCTCGACGAGTTCCAGCCGCTCAAGAACATCCCCGGCCTGCGCCTGGTCTGGGCGCGCAGCCCGGCCGATCTGGCTGCCGCCGACTGGATCATCCTGCCCGGCTCCAAGCAGACCAGCTCCGACCTGGCCTGGCTGCGCGCGCAGGGCCTCGACCGTGCGGTTGCCGACCATGCCGCTGGCGGTGGCGCCTTGCTTGGCATCTGCGGTGGCCTGCAGATGCTGGGCGAGGCGCTGATCGATCCGCATGGGGTGGACGGCAACGCGCCCGGACTGGGCCTGCTGCCGCTGGTCACGGTATTCGACCCTGACAAGACCGTGCAACGTAGCCGTGCCCGCTTCAGCGAGGTCGACGGGGCCTGGTCGGCGCTGTCCGGCGTCGAGGTCCAGGGCTATGAGATCCATCACGGCCAGACCGCGCAGCATCCGGCCATGGCCGAGAAGGGCGATGTCGCGCGCGAGGTTCTGCCGGGCCTGGCCTGGCAGAACGCGGCCGGCAACGTGCTGGGCTGCTATCTGCATGGCCTGTTCGAGGACGCTGCCGTGCTGCAGGCCCTGTTCGGCGCCGGCTCACCGACGCTCGACGCCGTCTTCGACGGACTGGCCGACTTCCTCGAGCAGCACAGTGCGCCTGGCTTGCTCGACTCACTCATCGCCTGAATTTCAGGAATCGGTCTCTGACCCCAATATTGGAATGCCCATGACCTTCACCCTGCCCGAAATCGCCGTCATCAATGACGCTGCGCTGGAGTGCCAGTTGCAGCACAGGATCGACCACAAGACCAAGCCGCTCGGTTCGCTCGGCGCGCTCGAATCGCTGATGCTTCGGATCGGCCTGATCCTGGGCAGCGAGACGCCCGAGCTGAGCGCGCCGCAGATGGTGATCTTCGCCGGCGACCACGGCCTAGCGCGACGCGGCGTCTCGGCCTACCCGAGCGACGTCACCTGGCAGATGGTCGAGAACTTCCTGGCTGGTGGCGCCGCTGTGACGGTGCTGGCGCGCCAGCACGGACTGGGCCTGACAGTGGTCGACTGCGGCGTCGCGCACGACTTCGCGCCACGGCCCGGCCTGCAGGTCCGCAAGATTGCGCACGGCACCGCAGACTGCTCGGCCGGCCCTGCGATGAGCCGCGAGCAGTGCGAGCAGGCGCTCAGCCATGGCATCGAGCTGGTCAGGGGCCTGCCCGGTAACGTGCTGCTGCTCGGCGAGATGGGGATCGGCAACACCTCGGCCGCCTCGTTGATCCTGTCGCGCCTGGGTGGGCTCGAAATCGCCGACTGCACCGGCGCCGGCACCGGCCTGGACCAGCCCGGCATCGCGCGCAAGACCGACATCCTGCGCGAGGTCCTGCTGCGCCACGAGGGCGTCAGCGAGCCGCTTGACGTGCTCGCCGCCATGGGCGGCTTCGAGATCGCGACCATGACCGGCGCCGTGCTGCAGGCCGCGGCCGAGCGGCGAGTGATCGTCGTCGATGGCTTCATCACCTGTGCCGCGGTGCTGGTCGCGTCTCGGCTGTCGCCGGCCGTGCTGCAGCGCTGCGTGTTCGCGCACCGCTCGGGCGAGCGCGGCCATAGCCTGATGCTGGCGCATCTGCAGGCGCGTCCGCTGCTCGACCTCGGCCTGCGCCTGGGCGAGGGCTCGGGCGCCGCGCTGGCCTGGCCGCTGCTGGCGTCGGCCTGCGCCCTCCTGTGCGAGATGGCCAGCTTCGAGTCGGCCGGCGTCTCCAACCGGGACGAGGCAGCCTGAGGGGGCGGGAGCTATGCAGCGCATCATCCGGCGACTGTCTCAGTTCGCGCGCCACTGGCTGCTGGCGCTGCAGTTCTTCACCCGCATCCCGGTCACCGGGCGACTGGCGGCCTGGGCCGGCTACAGCCCCGAGATGCTGCGCGCCAGCGCCGCCCACATGCCTTCGATCGGCCTGCTGGTCGGCCTGCTGGCCGCCTTGCCCTTTGCCGCGCTGCTGTGTTCCTTGCCGGGCGTGCCCGCCGCGCCCTGGGTCGCGGCCCTGGTCAGCACCGCCTGGTCCGTATGGCTGACCGGCGCCTTCCACGAGGATGGTCTGGCCGACCTGGCGGACGGACTCGGCGGCAGCTACGACCGCGAGCGCGCGCTCGAGATCATGAAGGACTCGCGCATCGGTTCCTTCGGCGCCGTCGCGCTGGTGCTGGCCTTCGGCACCAAGTGCGCGCTGCTGGCGACGCTCGCGCAGCTCGATGCCTGGCTGGCCGTCGCGGCGCTGGTGGGCGCCCATGCCAGCTCCCGGCTGGCGCCGCTTTTCGTGATCGCGACGCTACCCCATGTCGGCGACACGCCGCGCTCCAAGTCCAAGCCGCTGGCCGATGCGATCAGCCCGGCGGCCTTGCTGACCGGCCTGTCCTGGTGGCTCATCGCCATGGCCCTGCTGATTCGCTGGATGCCGACGCCAGCCTGGGGCCTTGCGGTGCTGGGAACAGCCCTGGCGGGCGCCTGGATGCGCCGCCTGCTCAACCTGAGACTGCAGGGATTTACCGGCGACGGGCTCGGAGCCACCCAGCAGGTCGGCGAGATCGCCTTCTACCTCGGGCTGGCGCTGGCGGTCGGCCGACTGGGAGCCGGCGGGTGAACCGGCAGCGCCGCCTCTGGCTGGTGCGTCACGCCAGGCCGCTGGTCGAGTCCGGCATCTGCTACGGTGCCAGCGACCTGGAAGCCGACCTGCAGGATACGCAAAGGGCCGCCCTCGAGCTCGCCGATGTGCTGCCCCACGCCGCAAGGCTTTTCATGTCGGGCCTCAGGCGAGCCCAGCAGCTTGCGCATGCCATCCATGCGCTCCGACCTGATCTGGCCGCACCGGTCTGTGATCCGCGGCTCAACGAGATGGACTTCGGCCGCTTCGAGCTGGCCCGCTGGGACGGGATAGCCCAGGCCGAGTTCGACGCCTGGACCGCCGATTTCCATTCCTATCGCTTTGGTGGCCGCGAAAGCGTGGGCGAGATGCTCGACCGGGTGCGTCCAGCGCTCATCGAGGCGATTCAGGGTGGCGGCATGGATGATGTCTGGGTCACCCATGCCGGCGTGATACGCGCAGCCTGTCTGCTCAATGCCTGTCCTGCAGCCCGGCCATCGGCATCGGAATGGCCACGGGAGGCGCCGGCCTTTGGTGGCTGGACGCAGATCGAGTTCAACGCGCACGGCTGAGCTCCCGCTCCGGTTGAGCTAGGGAATGTCCCCACAGGGATTACCCTTGTGGTGGATGAATCTGACGAAAGTGTAAGGGGGTCGTCAGATGCCTGGACAGAATGCCAACCATGTGCTCCTGCACATCAAAGCTACGTCCCATCCACACCATGAGAGGAGACATCCATGAGTGATCCAGTGGTCGACAAGATCCTGCGAAATCCCAAGTACCAGGAACTTCAAACCAAGCGCAACAGCTTCGGCTGGCTGCTCGCAGTGCTGATGCTGATCGTTTACTACGGTTACATCGCGCTGATTGCCTTCAACAAGCCCTTCCTGGCCCAGCCCCTGGGCGCCGGCGTCACCTCGATCGGCGTGCCGATCGGCATGGGCGTCATCGTGTTCACGATCGTGATCACCGGCATCTACGTGCGTCGCGCCAACAGCGAATTCGACGCGCTGACCAAGGAAATCCTGAAGGACGCCGCAAAATGAAGCATCTCAACAGCGCAACTCTTGCCGCGCTGCTGGCCCTCGCGGCCGGCGCGGCACAGGCCGCCGGCGGTGACGTCGGCGAGGCCGCCAAGCAGGCGACCAACTGGACCGCCATCATCATGTTCGGCGCCTTCGTGATCGCCACGCTCTGGATCACCAAGTGGGCGGCGGCCAAGACCAAGTCGGCGGCCGACTTCTACACCGGCGGCGGCGGCATCACCGGCTTCCAGAACGGCCTGGCCATCGCGGGCGACTACATGTCGGCCGCCTCCTTCCTGGGTATCTCGGCGGCCGTGATGGCCAACGGCTATGACGGCCTGATCTACTCGATCGGCTTCCTGGTCGGCTGGCCGGTCATCACCTTCCTGATGGCCGAGCGTCTGCGCAACCTCGGCAAGTTCACCTTCGCTGACGTGGCCGGCTACCGCTTCAAGCAGACCCCGATCCGCGGCTTCGCCGCCTCGGGTACGCTGGTCGTCGTGGCCTTCTACCTGATCGCGCAGATGGTGGGTGCAGGCCAGCTGATCAAGCTGCTGTTCGGTCTGGACTACGCCTACGCCGTCATCATCGTCGGCGCGCTGATGATGGTCTACGTGCTGTTCGGCGGCATGACCGCCACCACCTGGGTGCAGATCATCAAGGCCGTGCTGCTGCTGTCGGGCGTGACCTTCATGGCCATCATGGTGATGGCGCAGTACGGCTTCTCGCCTGAAGCGCTGTTCGCAAAGGGCGTCGAAGTCAAGACCGCCATCGCCGCCAACGCCGGCAAGTCGCCTGAAGAGGCTGCCAAGGCTGGCCTGGCCATCATGGGTCCGGGCGGCTTCATCAAGGATCCGATCTCCGCGATCAGCTTCGGCATGGCGCTGATGTTCGGTACCGCCGGCCTGCCCCACATCCTGATGCGCTTCTTCACCGTGCCGGACGCCAAGGAAGCCCGCAAGTCGGTGTTCTGGGCCACCACCTGGATCG
>JBDLTM010000024.1:0-14630 GCA_039805805.1 Pseudomonadota bacterium
CGGCGCAGTTCTTCATCAACGTCGCGGACAACCGCTTCCTCAATCACACCCAGCCGACGCTCAACGGCTGGGGCTACGCCGTGTTCGGCAAGGTCGTCGCCGGCGCCGACGTGGTGGACAAGATCCGCCAGGTCCGCACCGGCAGTCGCGGCATGCTCCAGGACATGCCGACCACCCCCATCACCATCATCAAAGCCACTCTGGAGAACTGAAATGGCCAATCCGCAAGTTGAACTGCACATCAAGGACTACGGTGTCATCACCATCGAGCTCGACGACGAGAAGGCGCCGATCTCTGCCGCCAACTTCCTCGACTACGTCAAGAGCGGTCACTACGACAACACCATCTTCCACCGCGTGATCAATGGCTTCATGATCCAGGGCGGCGGCTTCGAGCCCGGCATGAGCCAGAAGCCGACCAAGGCCGAGATCAAGAACGAGGCCAACAACCAGCTCAAGAACGACAAGTACACGATCGCGATGGCGCGCACCAGCGCCCCGCACTCGGCGACCGCCCAGTTCTTCATCAACGTGGCCGACAACGACTTCCTGAACTTCAAGAGCGAGACCCCGAACGGCTGGGGCTACGCGGTGTTCGGCAAGGTCGTCAGCGGCACCGAGATCGTCGACAAGATCCGCGGCGTCAAGACCGGCAACAAGGGTTACCACAGCGACGTGCCGGTCACCGACGTGGTGATCGAAAAGGCCGTTGCGCTCTGATCCCATCGCCCCGGCGCACCGGGGCGAGCTCGACGCCCCGGCCAGCTGGGGCGCGATCGACTTCATCTCCGACCTGCACCTGCAGGCGGCTGAGCCCGGCACGGCGCGCGCCTTCTGCAACTACCTGAAGGCCTGCGACGCCGACGCGCTCTTCATCCTCGGCGACCTGTTCGAGGTCTGGATCGGCGACGACCTGCTCGCAGCCGATCCGCAACAGCGCGCCGCCGATCCCGAACATGACTTCCTGGCCGGCATCTGCGCCGAACTGCGCGCTTTCTCTGCCAGCCGCGCGCTTTTCGTGCTGCACGGCAACCGCGATTTCCTGCTCGGCGCCGGCTTCGCAGCCGCCAGCGGCGCGACCCTGATCGACGATCCCACCCTGCTGCGCTGGCGCGACCAGCGCCTGCTGCTGAGCCATGGCGACGCGCTCTGCCTCGAGGACCGCGCCTACCTGGCCTTCCGAGAGCAGGTGCGTGCCCCTGGCTGGCAGCAGGCCTTCCTGTCGCGACCGCTGGCCGAGCGCGCTGCCTTCGCGCGCGGGCTGCGCTCCCAGAGCGAGGCGCGCAAGCAGGAACCGGCCATGACCTGGGCCGATGTCGATCATCCGGCAGCCGTCGCCTGGCTGCGCGACAGCGGCGCCGACACGCTGGTGCACGGCCACACGCACCGGCCCGGCCGGCACGAACTTGGGAGCGGGATGCAGCGACTGGTGCTGTCCGACTGGGATGCGCAGGCGCAACCACCACGCGCCGAGCTGCTGCGGCTCGATGCCGGCGGCTGGCGGCGCATCGCGCTGCAGGCCTGAGTTCCGACCATGGCAGGCGCTGCAGCGATCCGATGGCTGAGCCGGCTTGGCGGCAAGCTCTACGGCTGGCTGGGCCGCCCGGCATTGCTGCCACCGCCCCCGATTCCCGAGCCGCTCTGGCAGGCGTCTCTCGCCGCCCTGCCCTGCCTGGCCGGACTGAGCCAGGGCGAGCTGGATCGACTCCGCCAGCTCAGCGCCGGATTCCTGGCCGGCAAGCAGTTCCATGGCGCGCAGGGCATGCCCATCACCGACGAGATCGCTCTGGCGATCGCGCTGCAGGCCTGCCTGCCGCTGATCCACCTCGGTGCCGACGCGCTGGACTGGTATGACGATTTCGTCGGCATCGCGGTCCACCCCGACGAGGTGCTGGCGCCGCGCGAGGCGCTCGACGAGGCCGGCGTGCTGCACCGCTGGCAGGAGCCGCTGATCGGCGAGGCGATGGCCGGTGGCCCGGTCATGCTGGCCTGGTCCCATGTGCGCGGCAGCAGCGAGGCGAGCATGCAGGGACACAACCTGGTGATCCATGAATTCGCGCACAAGCTCGACCTGCGCGGCAAGCCGGCTGGCACCGATGCCAACGGCTGTCCGCCGCTGCCGGCCGGCTTCATGGGGCTGGGCCCGAGCGCTGCGCGCCAGCGCTGGCAGCATGACTGGAGCGCAGCCTATGAGGGCTTCCGCCAGCAGGTCGAGCTGCACGAGCGCTTCGGCCAGCCCGCGCCCTGGCTGGATGCCTACGCGGCGCAGGCGCCAGCCGAGTTCTTCGCCTGCGCCTGCGAGGCCTACTGGGTCGCGCGGGAACGCTTCGCGCTGGAGTTCCCGCCGCTGGCGCCGCTGCTCGACGCCTTCTTCAGGCGGCCGCCGCGCTGAATCGCGCAGCGGCCAGCCGCATCACTTGCGCAGCAGGACCTTGAGCGCGCTCTGCAGGCGGCGGGCCTGCGCGGCTTCATAGCCCGAGGCCAGCACCTGCGCCACGTCCTGGGTCCAGGTCTGTGCCGGGGCCGGATCGTTGCGGCGGGTCAGCAGCTTGAGCTGCAGCGCGCGACGTGCATCGAGCTGCTCGGCCGGGGTCGGGACCTCGGCCGCCATCTCGAGGCGCAGCAGGCTCTCGGCGCCGGCACCGGCTGCCGCAGCCGACTTGCCGACCGCCTGGACCCAGGCGGCGCGCGCGTTGCCGACGCGGCCACCGAGCGCCTGCGCCGCCGGGATGGCAGCGGCATCGCGCTTCTCCCAGGCGCCCAGCAGCTGGGTCAGCACTTCGCCATGGGCCTGAGCCGCCAGCTTGCGCAGCGCGGCCTCGGCATGCTCGACCGCCTCGCGCTGGGCGCGGAAGGCGGCGTCGCCCAGACGCGGACCGCGCGGCTCGAAGCCGGGGCGATCGCCGCGCTCGCCACGGCCGAAGCCTTCGCGGCGTCCGTCGCGAGCATCGCGGCCACCGCGCTCGTCGCGCCCGCCTGCGCGCGGACCCTTGTCGCCCGGTCGGCCTGCTGCCGGCTGCGCCTTGACCATGCCGGGTCGGTCGTCGCCGCGCACGGCGACCAGCTTCCTGGGCGCAGCGGGCTTGGCCGGTGCGGCCTCTGCCTCTCCTTCGGCCTGAGCCTCGGCAGCGGCTTCAGTCGCCGGCGCGGCTTCAGCCGGGGCGGCTGCAGCCAGCGCAGCGGCCTGGCCACGGATCGCGTCCTGCAGCGCCTGCATCGCGGCGCGGATCTGCTGCGCGTCACCCCCGGCGTTGGCGGCCTCGAGCGCCTTCGATGCCTCGAGCACCAGCTTGTCGTGCGCACTGAGTGCGGCGGCAGCCTTGCTGCGCTCGGAGCCCTTGCGCTCGAAGGCCTCGTCGATCGGCTTGCGGAAGGCCTCCCAGAGCTTCTGCTCCTGCTTGCGATCGAGCGGCACGGCATGGGCCTCCTGCTGCCAGCGCTGCTGCAGCGCCTTGACCGCATCGATGCGCAGCGCGGGCGCGGCGCCCAGCGCCTTGGCCTCGTCGATCAGGGCGTGGCGGCGCGCGATGCTCTCGGATTGTGCCGCGTCCAGGCGGGCATGCGCCGCCTGGATCGCCGCTTTCCAGATCGGCTGCAGCTCGGCGTAGAGCTTCTCGCTCACATGGCCGGACTGGCGCCAGCGCTCGGAGAAGGCGTGCAGGTCGCGCAGCTGGGCCTTCCAGTCGCTGCTGTCGGCATGGGCCGCAGCCCAGGACTTGAGCTCGTCGATCAGCCCCATGCGCTGGGCACGCACCGCCTCGCCCTGCTCCTTGAGCTTGGAAATCCAGGCCTCGACCAGCTTGTGCGCCTGGTTGCAGGCCTCGTCGAACTTCTTCCACAGCGCGTGGTTGGGAATGCCGCCCTGGTCGGTGGTCTTCCACTGCTCTCGCAAGCCACGCAGCGTCTCCTGGATCTTGCGGCCGCCAGGGCGCTGGCCCTCGGGCGCCTGCGTCAGCGCGACCGCCTTGGCGATCAGCTCCTCGCGCAGCTGGTCGGCGCGCCAGCGCTGCCAGCCTTCCAGCTCGCCGGCCTGCGCCAGCGCTGCCTGCGCCTGGGTCTCGAGCTCGCCCTGGAGGAACTGGCCATGCTCCTTGAGCGCGGCGCGCAATGCGGCGACCAGCTTGGGCGTGGTCTTGCTGTGTCCCTCGGCAACGTTCTGCTTCAGCGCGGCCAGCGCGGCACCGACCGCATCGGACGCGGCAGCCTGCAGGCGCGCGAGTTCGGCCGGATCCAGCGCGGCGACAGCCGCCGGCGGCTGGCCGCGGCCGACGCGGATCTCGTCGGCCCAGACCGGCACGGCGGGAAGCGGCGCCTCGGGGTTCTCGGCGGCAGCGGCCGCGAGCTCGAGCGCGGCGCAGAAAGCCTGCCAGACCAGGTCGAGCTGGCTGCGCGAAGCTTCGAGCTGGCCGGGGAACTTGGGATCCAGGCTGTCCCAGGCCGGATCGGCGGCGAACTGCGCGGCCGCAGACTGCCACTGGTCGACGTCGGCGCGCAATGCGTCGAGCGCGGACTGGGCCTCGCGCCAGGGCTTGGTCGACAGCACCTCGATGCGCTGGGCCAGCAGCAGCGCGGTCTCGCGCTCGACCTGGACCCGGTGCTGCAGGTCCTCGACGCCCTTCATGCGCTCGGCCAGCGCGGCCTTGAGGCCGGCGAGCGGCTCGCGCGACAGCGGAGCACCCGCCTTGGCGGCATCGCGCTGCCAGCCCATCGCGTCGGCCAGGTTCAGGCGCGGCTGCGCGATCAGCGCCTGCGCCTTGGCGGCCCACTCCTCTGCGATCGCCTCCTGCGCCTTGGCGCGCTTGATCTCGTCGAGCTTCTCCTTCAGCGCCTTGGCAGCGCCCTTGTCGCGGTGGGACAGCTCGCGGTACACGTCGGCCATGCTGTCGACAGAAGGTTCGCTGGCGAGCCACTCGCGCAGGCGCGCGGCACGCTCGCCCGAGGTCGGCGCGGTGAAGGCGCCGCCGGTCAGGGCGTCGAGTTGGGACAGGTCGGCAGGTTTGGCAGAAGGCTTGGAGGTATTCACGACGCGAACGGTGTTCAGGAATCAGAGGCTCGGGGCGGCAATCGCCCCGGCAGGTCAATGCGCTATTGTCGCCTGTCTTGGCCAGGCAGGGATAGCGGGCTCATGTCGGGGCATCCGGCAGGAATAGTTCCTGCAGGTCGCTCAGGAAGTCGAAGCCGCGCTCGGTCGGCCGCACGCTGGCTGGATCACGCGTGATCCAGCCTTTTTGCTCGGCCTGCTGCAGCGCCGGCATGATGCGGCTCAGCGGCAGCCCGGTGCGCTCGTTGAACAGCGCGAGCGGGAAGCCTTCGCGCAGCCGCAGCGCGTTGAGCATGAACTCGAACGGCAGGTCGGCGGGGGCGACCTCCTCCTCGCTCGCCATCGGCTGGCCCTTGAGGGCGTTGTCCATGTAGAGCTGGGGATCGCGCCAGCGCACCTGGCGCAGCATCCGGTGCGCGAAGCTCAGCTTGCCATGCGCGCCGGCGCCGATGCCGAGGTAGTCGCCGAACTGCCAGTAGTTCCAGTTGTGGAAGCAGCGGTGGCCGGCGCGCGCGTAGGCCGAAACCTCGTAGCGGCTCAAGCCGGCCTTCGCCGTGCGCTCGGTGATGCGGTCGAGCATCGCATAGGCCAGGTCCTCGTCCGGCACTTCGGGCGGGAACTTGGCGAAGTAGGTGTTGGGCTCCAGCGTCAGGTGGTAGACGGAGAGATGCGGCGGGTTGAAGCCCAGCGCGATGTCGAGGTCGCGGTCCAGGTCGGCCAGGGTCTGGCCGGGCAGCGCGTACATCAGGTCGAGGTTGAAGGTCTCGAAGTGGCGCGCGGCCTCCTCGAGCCCGGCCCTGGCCTGGTCTGCGCTGTGCACCCGGCCCAGGGCTTTCAGGAAGCGGTCGTCGAAGCTCTGCACGCCCACGCTCAGGCGCGTGACGCCGGCCTCGCGGAAGGCCCTGAAGCGGTCCTTCTCGAAGGTGCCGGGGTTGGCCTCGAGCGTGATCTCGGCGTCGGCCTCGACGCGCAGCAGCGCGCGGATGTCCGACAGCAGGCGGTCGATCGCGTCGGGCGAGAACAGGCTGGGCGTGCCGCCGCCGATGAAGATGCTGTGCACCGGCCGGCCCCAGACCAGCGGCAGGCTGGACTCGAGGTCGGCGCGCAGCGCATCGAGGTAGCGATGCTCCGGGAAGTCGCGCTGCGCCGACTCGTGCGAGTTGAAGTCGCAATAGGGGCACTTGCGCAAGCACCAGGGCAGGTGGACGTAGAGCGTGAGCGGCGGCAGGGCCGACAGCTGCAGCTGGCCCGGGCGGTGCAGCTGGATGACGGATGAACTCATGCTGCCGAACCCGGATACCAGCGCTCGCGCATCAGCGCCAGCATCGCGCGCGCGGCGCGGCCGCGGTGGCTGTTGGCGTTCTTGACCTCGTTGGGCAGCTGGGCGAAGGTCTGGCCGAACTCGGGGATGAACATCACCGGGTCGAAGCCGAAGCCGTTCTCGCCGACCGGCTGCTCGGTGATCAGGCCCGCGACTCGGCCGCTGGCGACCAGCGGCTCGGGGTCGTCGGCGCTGCGCACCGCGACCAGGGTGCTGACCATGGCGGCGCGCCGGTTGGCCTGACCCTGCAGTTGCTCGAGCAGGGCGCGCACGTTGTTGGCGTCGCTCTTGGCGTAGCCGAACTGGGTGCAGTAGTAGGCCGTGTCCACGCCCGGCAGGCCACCGAAGGCGTCGACGCACAAGCCGGCGTCGTCGGCCATCGCCGGCAGGCCGCTGGCCGCGGCTGCATGGCGCGCCTTGGCCAGCGCGTTCTCGATGAAGGTGCGGTGCGGCTCGGGCGCCTCGGGAATGTTCAGATCGCCCTGGCGGATCAGTTCCACGCCCAGGACCGAGAACATCTCCTGCAGTTCGGCGAGCTTGCCAGCGTTGTTGCTCGCCAGCACCAGTTTCCTGCCTGTCATCCTCGGCCTCCTCAGATCACGTCGGCGCCGGCCAGCGCGGCCTGCTGCAGCGCGATCAGCTCCTTGATCCCCTTCTCGGCCAGCAGCAGCAGCGCGTTCATCTCCTCGCGGCTGAAGGCCACGCCCTCGGCCGTGCCCTGCACCTCGACATAGTGGCCGGCGCCGGTCATCACCACGTTCATGTCGGTGTCGCAGCCCGAATCCTCCAGGTAGTCGAGGTCCAGCACCGGGGTGCCGCCGACGATGCCGACCGAGACCGCCGCCACCGGGTGCAGCACCGGGCTGGAGCTGATCTTGCCCTCGGCCAGCAGCCAGCTGACCGCGTCCTGCGCCGCGACGAAGGCGCCCGTGATGGCCGCAGTGCGGGTGCCGCCGTCGGCCTGCAGCACGTCGCAGTCGAGCGTGATGGTGCGCTCGCCGAGCGCCTTGAGGTCGAACACCGCGCGCAGCGAGCGGCCGATCAGGCGCTGGATCTCCTGCGTGCGCCCGGTCTGCTTGCCCTTGGCGGCCTCGCGGCTGCTGCGGCTGTGGGTCGCGCGCGGCAGCATGCCGTACTCGGCCGTGACCCAGCCCTCGCCGCTGCCCTTCTGGTGCGGCGGCACCCTCTCCTCGACCGACGCGGTGCAGAGGACCTTGGTGTTGCCGAACTCGACCAGCACCGAGCCCTCGGCGTGCAGGGTGTAGCGGCGCGTGATGCGCACAATGCGCAGCGCGTCGGGGGCACGGCCGTCGGCGCGCGCTGAGGAATTCTGTTCTGTCATGTCGGGTGATCCTGAATGGCGACCCTGGCGATCGCCTGGCGATGTCGTCCGGTCGAACGCTGCGGCTTGCCCCAGCCTGACTGAGCCACGCCGACGGCCCTGTCTTTGCGATAATCCGGCAATCTGCAACCTTATGCCGTTGCATCCAGACTGCGAGATTTGACATGCCAGTTTACAGCATGACCGGCTACGCCACGGCCCAGAGCCAGCCCCCCGGTCCCGACTCCCCGCCCTCCGCTGGCACGCCCGTGCTGGGAATGGAAATCCGCTCGGTCAACAGCCGCTTCCTTGATCTGGGCTTCCGACTTCCCGACGAGCTGCGCCCTGCCGAGCCCGCGCTGCGCGAACTGATCGGCGCGCGCGTCAAGCGCGGCAAGGTCGAGCTGCGCGCCTGGGTCGAGGGCCGCGGCGAACAGGGCCTGCGCCAGCCCGGCATGGCCGAGCTGCAGAAGCTCATCAATGTGCAGGACCAGGTGCTGAGCTGGATGCCGCAGTCGCGCCCGCTCTCGGTCGCCGAGGTGATCGCCGCGCTGGGACGCGGTGCGCCGGCACCGGCCGGCCTGTCCGAGGCACTGCTCGAGCTGGCCCAGTCGACGCTGGCCGAGTTCAGCGCCTCGCGCGAGCGCGAAGGCGCGCGCCTGGTCGCGATGCTGCTCGATCGCGTCGCCCAGCTGCGCCAACTCGCCAGCCAGGCCCAGCCCATGGTGCCGCAGCTGGTCGAGCTGCAGCGCCAGCGCTTCCTGGAGCGCTGGAACGAGGCGCTCGGCGCCGCGCAGGCCGACGCCGCCGCCCAGGCCGCGCAGGAGCGCGCGCTGGCCGAGGCCACCGCGTTCGCGATCCGCATCGACGTCGCCGAGGAGCTCACGCGCCTGCAGTCCCACCTCGACGAGATCGAGCGCCTGATCCGAAAAGGCGGCGAGGTCGGCAAGCGGCTCGACTTCTTCATCCAGGAACTGCACCGCGAGGCCAACACCCTGGGCAGCAAGTCGTCCAGCCTGGAGCTGACCCGGATCTCGGTCGACATGAAGGTGCTGATCGAGCAGATGCGCGAGCAGGTCCAGAACCTGGAATGAGCAAGGACAAGATGGAATACCCCGGCAACCTCTACGTCGTCGCCGCCGCCAGCGGCACCGGCAAGTCTAGCCTGGTCAAGGCCTGGCGTGAAGCCGACCCGCTGCTCGAGCTCTCGGTCTCGCACACCACGCGCGCGCCACGCGGCCAGGAAGTCGACGGGCGCGAATACCACTTCGTCAGCCAGGAAGAGTTCGCGCGCATGGTCGAGGCCGACGCCTTCGTCGAATGGGCCCAGGTGCACGGCAACCGCTACGGCACCGCGCGCCAGGAGATCGAGGACCGGATCGCCGCCGGGGCCGACATCGTGCTCGAGATCGACTTCCAGGGCGCGCTGCAGATCAAGCGCCAGTTCCCCGGTGCGGTGCTGATCTTCATCCTGCCGCCGAGCTGGCCCGAGCTGCGCGAGCGCCTGCAGCGCCGCAACGAGGACTCCGACGAGACGATCGCGCTGCGCATGAGGAACGCTGCCGAGGAGGTCACCCAGGTCGATCGCTTCGACTTCGTTATAATCAATGATCTTTTCGAGCGCGCCCTGTCAGACCTGAAGGCCATCGCGCACGCCCAGCGGCTCAAGTTGGCCGTCCAGCGTCGCCTCCGCGCCGACACCTTCCGCGCTCTCGATATCCTCTAATTGCACCGGCCCCGCGCCGCACCCGGAGTCCCTCATGGCACGCATCACCGTCGAAGACTGTCTGGAGAAGATCCCGAACCGTTTCCAGCTCGTGCTGGCCGCCACCTACCGCGCCCGCATGCTGCACCAGGGCCACACCCCCAAGGTCGAGTCCGGCAAGAACAAGCCCTGCGTGACCGCGCTGCGCGAGATCGCTGCCGGCCAGGTCGGCATCGAAATGCTCAAGAAGGTCCCGGCCTGATCCTGGCCCCGGCCCTCGATCTAGGCACCGCAGCGCGGTGCCTTTTTCTTTTCCAGCCCCGATCTGACGCAAACGCTCGAAACTGCATCCATATCTCGCCTTTCCCGCTAAAGTAAGGGGGATGAATCAGGATGCGACCTCATTCCCGAGCCTTAGCCCCGCGCAGGCCGCTGCCAGAGCCTCTGCCGCCAGCTTTGCCGCCCTGGAGGCCTGCCTCGACTACCTGAGCCCGGGCGACATCGAACAGGTGCGTCGCGCCTACCGCCTGGCCGACGAGGCCCATCTGGGCCAGATGCGCAAGAACGGCGACCCCTACATCACACACCCGATCGCGGTCGCCCAGATCTGCACCGAATGGAAGCTCGACGCCCAGGCGCTGTCCGCCGCGCTGCTGCACGACGTGATGGAGGACTGCGGCATCAGCAAGACCGACCTGCTCGAGCGCTTCGGTAGCCAGGTGGCCGAGCTGGTCGACGGGCTGACCAAGCTCGAGAAGCTCGAGTTCCACTCGCGCGAGCACAACCAGGCCGAATCGTTCCGCAAGATGCTGCTGGCCATGGCGCGCGACGTGCGCGTGATCCTGATCAAGCTCGCCGACCGCAGCCACAACATGCGCACCATGGGCGACATGCCGCGCGCCAAGTGGGGCCGCATCTCGACCGAGACGCTTGAGATCTACGCACCGATCGCACACCGCCTGGGCCTGAACCATTGCTACCGCGAGCTGCAGGACCTGGCCTTCAAGCACCTCTATCCCTGGCGCTATGCCATCCTGAGCATGGCGCTGACCAAGTCGCGCAACCGCCGCAAGGACCTGATCGCGCGCGTGCAGTCCGAGGTCGAGAACGCCTTTGGCAAGCAGGGCATCGAGGTCCGCATCCGCGGTCGCGAGAAGACGCTGTTCTCCATCTACCGCAAGATGCGGCTCAAGCACCTGAGCTTCGCCCAGGTCACCGACCTGTACGGCTTTCGCATCATCCTGCCCGAGCTGCTCGACTGCTACGGCGCCCTGGGCGTGCTGCACCAGCTCTACAAGCCGCTGCCCGGCAAGTTCCGCGACTACATCGCGATCCCCAAGGCCAACGGCTACCAGTCGCTGCACACCACGCTGGTCGGCCCCTTCGGCACCAACATCGAGTTCCAGCTGCGCACCCCGACGATGGACGTGGTGGCCGAATCGGGCGTCGCGGCGCACTGGCTCTACAAGGCCAGCGCCCCGGACAGCCCGGCCGCGCAGGACCTCAACACCCAGTGGCTGCAGTCGCTGCTCGACATCCAGCAGGAGACGCACGACGCCGCCGAGTTCTGGGACCATGTCAAGGTCGACCTGTTCCCGGAAGCGGTCTATGTCTTCACCCCCCGTGGCCGCATCATGGCGATGCCGCGCGGAGCGACCGTGATCGACTTCGCCTACGCCATCCACACCGACATCGGCTCGCACGCGATCGGCGCCACCGTCAACCGCGAGCAGTCGCCGCTGCACACCGAGCTCAAGAACGGGGACGTGGTCGAGATCACGACCTCTCAGCATGCCAGGCCCAATCCGGCCTGGCTCAGCTTCGTTCGGACCGGCCGCGCGCGCTCCAAGATCCGGCACCACCTCAAGACGCTCGAGCTGCAGGAGTCGCGCGAACTCGGCGAGCGCCTGCTGCTGCAGGCGCTGCGCGCCGAGGGCATCGCCGCCCTGCCCGAGCCCGACCGCCAGACGCATGGCCTGTGGGAGAAGCTGCTGCGCTTCAGCGGCAACAAGACCCGGGACGAGCTGCTGGCCGACATCGGGCTGGGCAAGCGGATCGCGTCCATGGTCGCGATCAAGCTCGCCACACTGCTGTCCGAGGCCGGCCAGAAGCCCGACGTGCTGCTGATGACGCAGGAGCGCTACGCCGGCAGCCACGACAAGCTCAGCCAGGGCGTGCTCGCGCTCGACGGCGGCGAAGGCGCCTCGGTGCGCTACGCGAGCTGCTGCCACCCGATCCCGGGCGACGCCATCGTCGGCTATCTCGGACGCGGCGAAGGCCTGGTGGTGCACACCGACGACTGCCCGGTGATCCAGAAGCAGCTGCTGCGCGACAGCGAGCGCTTCACCGCGGTCGAATGGTCGGACGAGCCGGTCCGGCCATTCGACACCTGCCTGATCGTGACGCTCAACAACGTCAAGGGCGCGCTGGCCAAGGCAGCCGCCGCGCTGGCCGCCGCCGAGGCCGACATCACCCACCTGCAGATGAGCGAGGAGCCGGTGCAGGCCGCCTACGACATCCGCTTCACGATCGCGGTGCGCGACCGCGTGCACCTGGCCCATGTGCTGCGCAGCCTCAAGCGCACGCCGACGGTGATGCGGGTGCACCGCGAAGATCCGGGTCGCGCAGCGACGCACCCGATCTGATGCCGCAGCCCGAGCCTGGCGGCCAGCCCGGCTGAAGCTGACTCAGGCTGGCGGCGCAGGGTAGGACACAGCCAGGATCTCGAGCGTCTCCCAGCCCGCCGGCGTGCGCAAGCGCACCTCGTCGCCCTCGCGCGCCTTGAGCAGCGCCTGCGCCACCGGCGAGATCCAGCTGATCTGACCCCGTGCGCTGTCGGCCTCGTCTATACCCATGAGGGTCACGGTCACCTCGCTGCGATCCTCGCGCGCGTAGCGGACGGTGGCGCCGAAATAGACCTGATCGCTGCCATGGTGCAGCGAGGCGTCGACCACCACCGCGATGTCGAGCCGGCGCGTCAGGAATCGGATGCGGCGGTCGATCTCGCGCAGCCGCTTCTTGCCGTAGAGGTAATCGCCGTTTTCCGAGCGGTCGCCGTTGCTGGCCGCCCAGTGCACGATCTCGACCACCTTGGGGCGCTCGATGTCGAGAAGGTTCAGCAGTTCGGCGCGCAGCCGGTCATGGCCGGCCTGGGTGATGTAGTTCTTGCCCCCGGCGGGTAGCCTGGGCATGCCGAGGTCCTCGTCGTCATCGGCGTCGGTTTCGCGGGTGAAGGCCTTGCTCATGGGCAGAAGTGTAGGGGCGAAAAAAAACCTGCGAGCTGGGCTGCAGGTTTTTCTGGTTGGTGCGGCTGGCAGGATTCGAACCCACGACCCCTTGGTTCGTAGCCAAGTACTCTATCCAACTGAGCTACAGCCGCTAAACCGTAGTCCGCCTCGAGGCGGCTTGAACTCTCACGACAAGAGCACCTGTTGGCGATGCGCTTGCGAAATCTGGTGCGGCTGGCAGGATTCGAACCCACGACCCCTTGGTTCGTAGCCAAGTACTCTATCCAACTGAGCTACAGCCGCTAAACCGTAGTCCGCCTTGCGGCGGATGAAACTCTCGCGTAGAACTGTTTCCGTTGGCGAAACAACCCTGAAATTGGTGCGGCTGGCAGGATTCGAACCCACGACCCCTTGGTTCGTAGCCAAGTACTCTATCCAACTGAGCTACAGCCGCTGAAGAACGCATTGTAGCACGGCTTTCCGGCCCCGCGCCGCGCCGCGAAAGTTTTCCGGTCCAGTCAAAAAAACCCGCCAGGTATTGCGATCGATAATCGTTCCTATTTACAATCCGACAACAGACACTCCCCTTCCATACCTACCCCGACAGGAGATCATTGATGAAGATTCGCGCCACCCTGCTTGCCGTGCTGATCACTGGCGCCAGCCTCGGTGCCCAGGCCGCAGACGAGGTCCTCAACCTCTACTCGGCCCGCCACTACCAGACCGACGAGGCGCTGTATGGCGACTTCACCAGGCAGACTGGCATCAGGATCAACCGGATCGAGGGCAAGGAAGAGGAGCTGCTCGAGCGGATCAGGAACGAAGGGGCGAACAGCCCGGCCGACGTGCTGCTGACGGTCGATGCCGCCCGGTTGAGCCAGGCGCACGAGCTCGGCCTGTTCGTCCCGGTCAAGTCCAAGACGCTCGAGACCCGGATCCCGGCCAACCTGCGCACCGAGGACTGGTTCTCCTTCTCGACCCGCGCCCGCGTGATCCTCTACAACAAGCTCGACGTCAAGCCCGAGCAGGTCGGCAGCTACGCCGACCTGGCCAGGCCCGAGCTCAAGGGCAAGTTCTGCTCGCGCTCGGGCTCGCACCCCTACAACCTGTCGCTGCTAGCCTCGGTGATCGCGCACGAGGGCGAGGCCAAAGCCGAGCAGTGGGCGCGCGGCCTGGTGGCCAACTTCGCCCGTGCCCCCAAGGGCGGCGATACCGACCAGATCAAGGCCGTGGCCGCCGGCGAATGCGGCGTCACGATCGCCAACACCTACTATGTCGCCCGACTGCTGCGCTCGACCGCGCCGGCCGACCGCAAGGTGATGGAGAGCGTGGGCATCGTCTGGCCGAACCAGAAGGATCGCGGCGCCCACGTCAACGTCTCGGGTGCCGGCGTGCTCAAGCATGCGCCCAACCCGAAGGCTGCGATCAAGTTCCTCGAGTACCTGGCCAGCGACCAGGCACAGCGCTACTTCGCCGACGGCAACAACGAGTGGCCGGTGGTCGCGGGCCTGAAGATCGACAACCCCGGCCTCAAGGCCATGGGCAGCTTCAAGGCCGATCCGCTGCCGGTCAGCCAGCTCGCCACCTACCGTGCCAAGGCCCAGCTGGTGTTCGACCGCGCCGGCTTCCGCTGATACAGCCACTTCACGACCAGAATCCCGCCTGCTGGCGGGATTTTTTTCGTCCGGGAATCAGCGTCTGGAAAAGGATCAGCCGCGCCGGCTGCGCGCGATCTGGCGCGACAGCACGATCAGCGGCAGCAGGCCGGCCGCGACGATGGCCAGCGCCGCGCCCGAGGCCTCGGCCAGGCGCTCGTCCGAGGCCAGCGTGTAGGTCTGGGTCGCGAGCGTGTCGAAGTTGAAGGGGCGCATCACCAGCGTGGCCGGCAACTCCTTCATGACGTCGACGAACACCAGCAGACCCGCGGTGAACAGGCTGCCGCGCAGCAGCGGCAGATGGACCTGGCCCAGCGTCTGCCACTGCCCCAGGCCCAGGCTGCGCGCGGCGTCGTCCAT
>JBDLTM010000025.1:0-14491 GCA_039805805.1 Pseudomonadota bacterium
GCTGCTTGGCGCAGCCATGCTCGACCTTGATCTCCTCGGCGTCGCGCGTCGGGGTGCGCAGCGCCATCGCGATGTCGCTCGTGATCAGCTCGCCGGCGATCGGGATCACCGCGGTATGGCGGATCGAGCCGCCCGAGTAGATCGCGATGTCGGTGGTGCCGGCGCCGATGTCGACCAGCGCGACGCCGAGCTCCTTCTCGTCCTCGGTCAGCACGGCGTGGCTCGACGCCAGCGGGTTGAGCATCAGGCGCTCGACCTCGACGCCGCAGCGGCGCACGCACTTCATGATGTTCTCGGCCGCGCTCTGGGCGCCGGTGACGATGTGCACGCGCGCATCGAGCCGGATGCCGCTCATGCCGATCGGCTCCTTGACCTCGTGGCCGTCGATGATGAACTCCTGCGACTCGGTCAGCAGCAGGCGCTGGTCGTTCGGGATGTTGATCGCCTTGGCCGCCTCGAGCACGCGCGCGACGTCGGCCTGGGTGACCTCGCGGTCCTTGACCGGCACCATGCCGCTGGAGTTCAGGCTGCGGATATGGCTGCCTGTGATGCCGGTGTAGACGCGCGCGATGTGGCAGTCGGCCATCAGCTCGGCTTCCTTGAGCGCCTGCTGGATGCTCGCGACGGTGGCGTCGATGTTGACCACCACGCCGCGCTTGAGTCCGTTGCTCGGCGCCACGCCGAGGCCGGCGAGCTTGAGTTGGCCGCCGGGCTGGACCTCGGCGACCACTGCCATGATCTTGGCGGTACCGATGTCGAGTCCGACCACGATGTCTTTCTGTTCCTTGGCCATTTGGTATTGCCTCGATTACTTCTTCTTACGGATACGGGCGGCCAGTGCGGCGGCAGCCTTGTCGTCGGTTGCGGTCTTGACGCCCTGCATGCGCACGGCGTAGCCATTGGGATAGCGCAGGTCGATTGACTGCAGGCTGCGTCCTCCGTAGCGTGACAGCAGCTGCGGCACGGTCGAGCTGAAGCGCTGAACGCGCGCGAGCAGCTCGGTCGGCTCGCCCCGTCCGAGCTCCATCACGGTGCCGTTGCCCAGCCTGAGCCGCCAGTGCCCGCTGGCACCGAGCTCGAGCCGGCGGATCTCCTGCTTCATCGGGCTCAGGACCGGCGTGAGCTGGCGGTAGAGCGCGTGGACCTGGCCGGATCGCCCCTCGGGACCGGCGAGCTCCGGCCATTGGCCGGCGTCGCCCTCGTCGACGTCGGCGGTGAAGACCTCGCCCTGCAGGTTGACCATCTTGCCGCTGCCGAACTCGCCCCACCAGGCAGCGGCCTCGTGTTCGTCGAGCGTGACGCGCAGCCGGTTCGGGAACTCGCGCCGCACCACCGCCTGCCGCACCCAGGGCACCTGCTCGAAGAGCTGCTTGACCTCGAGCAGGTCGAGCGTCAGGAAGCTGCCGTGCAGCTGCGGCGCCAGATGCGAGCGGAAGATCACCTCGTCCTGGTGCGCGACATCGCCGTCGACCACGATCCGGCCCAGCGCCCAGGACGGGCGCTGCGCCAGCCACCAGCCCGCGCTGCCGAGCGCCGCCAGCGCCACGCCCAGCAGCAGGACCGATGCGATCCCGTTCATGAAGCGGACGTCGAGTGGCATGGCATTGCGCTGGTTCATCTCAGGCTCCGTTGGCCAGCGGCAGGGGGTTGTCGAGGCTGGCCGATGCCAGCACCTGCAGGCAGAGCTGCTCGTAGCTGATGCCGGCCGAGCGCGCCGACATCGGCACCAGCGAATGGCTGGTCATGCCGGGCGAGGTGTTGATCTCGAGCAGATGGGGCTGGCGCGTGCGGGCGTCGATCATGACGTCGGCGCGCGCCCAGCCGCGGCAGCCCAGGGTGCGGAAGGCCTTGAGCACCAGGGACTGGACCGCGGCTTCCTCGCCCGCGGGCAGGCCGCAGGGCACCAGGTACTGGGTGTCGTCGGTGAAGTACTTGTGCTCGTAGTCGTAGTTGCCGTCGGGCGCGACGATGCGGATCACCGGCAGCGCGCGCGCGCCGGCATCGCTGCCCAGCACCGGACAGGTGACCTCGTCGCCGGCGATGAACTGCTCGCACAGCACCTCGGGGTCATGGCGCGAGGCCAGCGCGTAGGCCTGGGCGCATTGCGCCGCATCGGTGACCTTGGTCAGGCCCAGGCTGGAACCCTCTCGCGCGGGCTTGACGATCATCGGCGCGCCGAGGGCCTCGAAGGCGGCGACCGTCTGCTCGACGCTGGCGACCTGGCGCCAGGCCGGGGTCGAGAGCCCTTCGGCCAGCCAGATGCGCTTGGTCATGATCTTGTCCATCGCGACGCTGGACGCCAGCACGCCGGAACCGGTGTAGGGGATGCCCATCAGCTCGAGCGCGCCCTGCACCGTGCCGTCCTCGCCGAAGCGGCCGTGCAGGTTGATGAAGACGCGGTCGAAGCCCTCGCGCCTGAGCTCACCCAGGTCGCGTCCGGCCGGGTCGAAGGCCTGCGCGTCGACGCCCTGGTCCAGCAGCGCCTGCAGCACGCCCTGGCCCGACATCAGCGAGATCTCGCGCTCGGCCGAGAAGCCGCCCATCAGCACTGCGACCTTGCCCATGGCCTTGGGATCGGGGTGGGAGGTCGAGTTCATGCGCCCTCCCTGGCGGCGGCTTTCTCGGCTGCCAGCGCGACCAGCTGCGCCGGCACGGCGCCGATCGAGCCCGCGCCCATGCAGAGCAGGACGTCGCCGTCGCGCGCATTGTCGAGCAGCGCCTGCGGCATGGCGGCGACGTCATCGACGAACACCGGCTCGAGCTTGCCACCGACGCGCAGCGCGCGCGTCAGCGCACGGCCATCGGCTGCGACGATCGGCGCCTCGCCGGCGGCGTAGACCTCGGCCAGCAGCACGGCATCGGCCTGGCTCATGACCTTGACGAAGTCCTCGAAGCAGTCACGCGTGCGGCTGTAGCGGTGCGGCTGGAAGGCCAGCAGCAGGCGCCGGCCCGGGAAGGCGCCGCGCGCGGCCGCCAGCGTGGCGGCCATCTCGACCGGGTGGTGGCCGTAGTCGTCGACCACGGTCGCCTGGCCGCCGGTGGGCAGCGCGATCTCGCCGTAGCGCTGGAAGCGCCGGCCCACGCCCTTGAACTGGGCCAGCGCCTCGAGCAGTGCCGCATCGGGCACGCCGAGCTCGACCGCCACCGCGATCGCGGCCAGCGCGTTGAGCACGTTGTGGTGGCCCGGCAGGTTCAGCACCACCTCGAGGTCGGGCAGCTGGATGCCGTTGCGGCGGGTGACGCGGAAATGCATCTGGCCGTCGACCGCGCGGATGTCGAGCGCGCGCACCTGCGCGTCCTCGGCAACGCCGTAGCTGGTGATCGGGCGCTCGATGCGCGGCAGCAGCTCGCGGATGTTCGGGTCGTCGACGCAGACCACGGCCGCGCCGTAGAAGGGCATGTGGTGCAGGAACTCGACGAAGGCGTCCTTGAGCTTGCCGAAATCGTGGCCGTAGGTCTCCATGTGGTCGGCATCGATGTTGGTCACGACGGCCAGCACCGGCAGCAGCTTGAGGAAGGAGGCATCGGACTCGTCGGCCTCGACCACGATGTGCTCGCCCGATCCGAGACGTGCATTGGCACCGGCGCTGTTGAGCTTGCCGCCGATGACGAAGGTCGGATCGAGCCCGGCAGCGGCCAGCACGCTGGCGACCAGGCTGGTGGTAGTGGTCTTGCCATGGGTGCCGGCGATCGCCACGCCCTTCTTCATGCGCATCAGCTCGGCCAGCATGACCGCGCGCGGCACCACCGGGATCAGCCTGGCGCGTGCGGCCAGTACCTCGGGGTTGTCGGCCTTGACCGCGGTCGAGGTCACGATGCAGTCGGCGCCCTCGATGTAGGCGGCGTCATGGCCCTGGTGCACGCGCGCGCCAAGCTCGATCAGGCGACGCGTGACCGCGCTGGACCCGAGGTCGCTGCCCGAGATGCGGTAGCCCAGGTTGAGCAGCACCTCGGCGATGCCGCTCATGCCGGCACCACCGATGCCGACGAAATGGATATGCCGGATGGCGTGTTTCATGTTCTGTTGTTCTCTTTTGGTTCCAGCAGGCGCTCGCAGGCGGCGACCATGGCATCGACCGCGCCGGTCTGGCGCAGCGCGCGCGCCTTGGCCGCGCGGGACTGCAGTTCGGTCCGGTCCAGGCCCTGCAGCAGGCTGGCCAGGCGCTCGGGCGTGAGCTCGGCCTGGGGCAGCAGCCAGCCGGCGCCGGCGTCGACCAGGAAGCGCGCGTTGTGCGTCTGGTGGTCGTCAACCGCGTGCGGGAAAGGCACGAAGGCCGCGGCCGCGCCGACCGCGGCCAGCTCGGTCACGGTGCTGGCGCCGGCGCGCGCGATCACGAGGTCGGCGTCGGCGAAGGCCTGAGCGGTGTCGCGGATGAAGGGGGTCAGCGTGGCCTGCACGCCGGCTTCGGCGTAGGCGGCGCGCAAGGCATCGATCTGCTTCTCGCCGCCCTGGTGGGTGACGACCGGGCGCTGCTCGAAGGGGATGAGCGCGAGCGCGCGCGGCACCACGCTGTTGAGCGCCTGCGCGCCCAGGCTGCCTCCGACCACCAGCAGGCGCAGCGCGCCGCTGCGGCCGGCAAAGCGCTCGGCCGGCTCGGGCTGGGTCAGGAACTCGGCGCGCAGCGGATTGCCGACCCATTCGCCGCCGGGCAGCGCTTGCGGATAGGCGCTGAAGGACCGCTCGGCCAGCCTGGCCAGCCAGCGGTTCGACATGCCCGCGATCGAGTTCTGCTCGTGCAGCAGGATGGGCACGCCGGCCAGCCGCGCGGCCAGTCCACCCGGCACCGTGATGTAACCGCCCAGTCCCAGCACCACGTCGGGCTGGACGCGCCGGATCACGCGGCGCGCCTGCGCGAGCGCGCGCGCCAGCCGCAGCGGCAGGGCCAGCAGCGTCCTGATCCCCTTGCCGCGCACGCCGCCGAACTCGACCGGCTCGAAGGCAAAGCCGCGCGGCGGCACCAGGCGCTCCTCCATGCTGCCGGGCACGCCGAGCCAGTGCACGCGCCAGCCGCGCGCGCGCAGCGCCTCGGCCATCGCCAGGCCGGGGAAGATATGGCCGCCGGTACCGCCGGCCATCACCAGGGCGCAGGGCTGCCTCATAGGCGGCCTCCGTGCATCAGCTGGCGATTCTCGTGGTCGACGCGCAGCACGATCGCGAGCGCGACCAGGTTCATCAGGATGGCCGAGCCGCCGTAGCTCATGAAGGGCAGCGTCAGGCCCTTGGTCGGCAGCGCGCCGAGGCAGACGCCGAAGTTGATCAGCGCCTGGAAGCCGATCCACAGGCCCACGCCCTGCGCCACCAGGCCGGCGAACAGCTGGTCGAGCAGGATGGCCTGGCGGCCGATCTGCATCATGCGGCGCGTGAGCCAGAAGAAGGTGAAGATCAGGATGCCGACGCCGACCAGCCCGAACTCCTCGCCGATGACGGCGAGTAGAAAGTCGGTGTGCCCTTCGGGCAGCCAGTGCAGCTTCTCGACGCTCGCGCCCAGGCCGACGCCATGGATCTCGCCACGGCCGATCGCGATCAGCGAATGGCTGAGCTGGTAGCCCTTGCCCAGCGCATAGCGCTCGTCGAAGGGCTCCAGGAAGGCCAGCGCGCGCTCGAGCCGCCAGGGGGAAAGCGCGATCGCCACCACCAGGCCTGCGCCCAGGAAGGCGCCGATGACCAGCATCACCCTGATGTTGACGCCACCCAGGAACAGGATGCCGAACGCGATCACCGTCAGCACGATCAGGGCGCCCAGGTCGGGCTCGCGCATCAGCAGGCCCCCCGCGACGGCGACGGCCAGGCCCATCGGCAGGATGGCCTTCATGAACTTTTCCTTCACCTCCATCTTGCGCACCATGTAGCCAGAGGCATAGGCCACCATGGCGATCTTGGCGAACTCGGACGGTTGGAAATTGATCGGACCGAGCGGAATCCAGCGCGTCGCCCCGTTGACGTTGCGCCCGACCACCAGCACCAGCAGAAGCAGCAGCAGGGCCGCGGCAAAGAGCCGCTTGGAGTGCTTCTCCCAGAAGCTCATCGGCATCATGAAGACCTGGTAGGCGAGCAGCAGGCCGAGCAGGATGGAGGCGGCATGCCGGCTGACGAAGTGCCAGGTATGCAGGTTGCCGAAGCGCGGGTTGTCGGCCAGCGCGATCGAGGCCGAATACACCATCACCACGCTGAAACTGAGCAGGCCGACCACGACCCACAGCAGCACCTGGTCGAAACCGGCGGCGCGCACCCAGCGCTCGCTGCGTCCGTCCGCATAGTCGGCGCCGGCCTGCCGGATCGGGAGGCCGGACGCGGCTTCAGCCCGCTGTCCCAGCAGGCTGGCAATGGCGGCGTACACTCGCCTCATGCCGGCGTCCCCCCGTCTTCCTGCAGCACCCGGACCGTCTCGACGAAGACCTGTGCGCGGTGCGCGTAGTCCTTGAACATGTCGAGGCTGGCGCAGGCTGGCGACAGGAGCACGGCGTCGCCGGCCTGCGCCTGCTGCGCGCACCACTGCACCGCATCGGGTAGCGTGGCGCAGTCGTGCAGCGGCACGCCGCAGCCGGCCAGCGCGGCGCGGATCGCTGCGGCGTCGCGGCCGATCAGCGCGACCGCGCGGACATAGCGCGAAACCGGACCGGCCAGCGGACCGAAGTCCTGCCCCTTGCCGTCGCCGCCCAGGATCACGACCAGTTGGCGCTCGGGCCCCAGGCCCTCGATCGCGGCCAGCGTGGCGCCGACGTTGGTGCCCTTGCTGTCGTCGATGTACTCGACCTCGTCCACGATGGCGACCGGCTCGACCCGGTGCGGCTCGCCGCGGTACTCGCGCAGGCCATGCAGCATCGGCGCCAGTGGCGCGCCAGCCGCGGTGGCCAGCGCCAGCGCCGCGAGCGCGTTGCTCGCGTTGTGGCGGCCACGGATGCGCAATGCCTCGGCCGGCATCAGGCGCTGCAGGTGGATCTCGTCCTCGACGTCGCGGCTGCGGCGCCCGGTCTCGTCGGCCGGCAGCGCTCGCACCAGCCAGCTCATGCCATTGACGGTCTCCAGGCCCCAGTCGCCGGCGCGCCGCGGCAAGTCGGTGCCGAAGCTCTGGTGCGCCCGGGGCGCAATCGTCCTGCTGCGCCGCCCCTCCTGCACCGTCCGCGGCTGCGGCTTCCAGCCCATGACGGTGGCGTCGTCGCGGTTGATCACCATCACGCCGCCCTGGCCGAAGATGCGCGCCTTGGCGGCCGCGTAGGCCTCCAGGCTGCCATGCCAGTCGAGATGGTCCTGCGTGACGTTGAGCACGGTGGCGGCGGTCGGCTCAAAGCCCTGCACGCCCTCGAGCTGGAAGCTGGAGAGCTCGAGCACCCAGGCCTCGGGCAGCTCGCCGGAATCGAGCCTGGCCTGCAGCGTGTCGAGCAGGGTCGGGCCGATGTTGCCCGCGACCACGGCCTTGACGCCAGCCCAGTCGAGCAGATGCGCGGTCAGCGAAGTGGTCGTGGTCTTGCCGTTGGTGCCGGTGATCGCAAGCACCTTGGGGCTGTAGGGCGCTGGCGCCGGTTGGTCGCCTTCAGCAGCTTCATCGGCATCGGCGGACGGCGTCGCAGCCGGCTCGGCCAGCGTCGCCAATGCCTGCGCGAACAGGCCGAGCTCGCCGACGACCGGGATGCCGACCGACTGCGCGGCCTGCGCCAGGCCCGCCATCTGCGCCGGCGCGATGCCGGGGCTGCGGCAGACCATGGCCCAGGGAGCACGTTGGAACAGCCCGGCGTCGAAGGCGGACTGGATCAGCTGGGCATCGGGCAGCTCGGCCGCCAGCGTGGCCGCCTGCGGCGGCGCGGCGCGCGTGTCGGCGACCGTCACGCGGGCGCCGGCCCTGGCGCACCAGCGCGCCATCGCGAGGCCCGAGGCGCCCAGGCCCAGCACGAGCACCTCGCGACCTTGCAGCAGTGGCAGGAAGACAGCTTGCGACATCGTCGTCACCTCAGCTTGAGCGTGGACAGACCGAGCAGGCAGAGCAGCATCGTGACGATCCAGAAGCGCACCACGACCTGGGTCTCGCGCCAGCCGGATTTCTCGAAATGATGGTGCAGCGGCGCCATCTTGAGGATGCGCCGGCCCTCGCCGTACTTCTTCTTGGTGTACTTGAACCAGGACACCTGCAGCATCACCGAGAGCGCCTCGGCGACGAAGACGCCACCCATGATGGCGAGCACGATCTCCTGGCGCACGATGACGGCGATGGTGCCGAGCGCGCCGCCGAGCGCCAGCGCGCCAACGTCGCCCATGAAGACCTGGGCCGGATAGGCGTTGAACCAGAGGAAGGCCAGGCCCGCTCCGCCCATCGCGGCGCAGAAGATCAGCAGCTCGCCGGCGCCCGGGATATAGGGCAGGAACAGGTACTTGGCGAACACCGAGTTGCCGGTCAGGTAGGCGAACACGCCGAGCACCGATCCGACCATCACGACCGGCATGATGGCCAGGCCGTCGAGGCCGTCAGTCAGGTTGACCGCGTTGCTCGATCCCACGATCACGAGATAGGTCATGACGACGAAGCCCAGCATGCCGAGCGGATAGGCGACTTCCTTGAAGAAGGGCACCATGAGGCCGGTCTGGGTCGGGAACTCCATCGTGAAGCCGGACTGCGCCCAGCGCACGAAGAACTCGACCATGCCGGTGCCGCTGCTGCCCGAGATCGCGAACAGCAGGTAGCAGGCCGACAGCAGGCCGATCAGCGACATCCAGGCGTATTTCTCGCGCGAGCGCATGCCCTCGGGATCCTTGTTGACGACCTTGCGCCAGTCGTCGACCCAGCCAATGGCGCCGAAGCCCAGCGTGACGATCAGCACCACCCAGACGAAGCGGTTGCTCCAGTCGAACCAGAGCAGCGTCGAGAAGGCGATCGCGAACAGGATCAGCACGCCGCCCATGGTCGGGGTGCCACTCTTGCTCAGGTGAGACTGCATCGCGTAGCCGCGCACCGGCTGGCCGATCTTGAGCGCGGTCAGGCGCCGGATGAACCAGGGGCCGGCGACGATGCCGACCAGCAGCGCGGTCATCGCGGCCATGACGGCGCGGAAGGTCAGGTACTGGAAGACCCGCAGGAAACCGAACTCGGGGCCCAGGCCCTGCAACCATTGCGCCAGGCTGATCAGCATGGCTTCTCCTCATTCTGTGCCAGCGCCTCCAGCGACTGCACCAGCCGCTCCATGCGCATGAAGCGCGAGCCCTTGACCAGCACCGAGCCCATGGAGGGGGCCAGCGCCAGCGCTTCGGACTGCAGCGCCTCGAAAACGTTGAAAAACTTGAGACGGCCGTTCGATCCGGCCAGCAGCGGCGCTGCCGCCTGCTCCATCCAGTCGCCCGTCACCAGCACCGCGTCGATGCCGAGCGCGAGCGCATGGCGCAGCACCTCGTCGTGGAAGGCCAGGCCCTGCTCGCCGACCTCGCCCATGTCGCCGAGCGCGAGCAGGCGCGGCCCCGGCAGCTCGGCCAGCACCTCGATCGCGGCGCGCACCGAATCGGGGTTGGCGTTGTAGCTGTCGTCGACCAGGGTCAGGCCATGTCCTGACAGGCGGAGCTGGAAGGCGCGCGAGCGACCCTTGACCGGCTCGAACTCACCCAGGCCGCGCGCAATCGCGGCCAGCGGCACGCCGGCGGCCAGCGCGCAGGCCGCCGCGGCCAGCGCATTGCGCACGTTGTGGCGGCCCGCGATCTGCAGCCGGGTCTCGAAGCCGCCCGCCGGCGTGCGCGCGCGCAGCTGCCAGGCGCCATCGAACCAGTCGGCCTCGCCGCTCACGTCCGCGCCCGCGCCACCGAAGCTCAGCACGCTCCTTGTGCCGGCGAGCTCGCGCCACAGCGGCGCGTACTCGTCGTCGGCCGGAAACACGGCCACGCCATCGGCCGGCAAGGCCTGGAAGCAGGCCGCGTTCTCGCGCGCGACCGCCTCGACGGTCGCCATGAACTCCTGGTGCTCGCGCTGCGCGTTGTTGACCAGCGCGACGGTCGGCTGGGCAATGCGCGCCAGGCCCTCGATCTCGCCCGGATGGTTCATGCCGAGCTCGACCACCGCGAGCCGGTGCGAAGCCTGCAGGCGAAGCACCGTCAGCGGCACGCCGATCTCGTTGTTCAGGTTGCCCTGGGTGGCGAGCGCCGCGTCGCCCGCGTCGGCGCGCAGGATGGACGCGATCATCTGCGTCACCGTGGTCTTGCCGTTGCTGCCGGTCACGGCGATCAGGGGCAGCCCGAACTGGCTGCGCCACAGGCGCGCGAGTTCGCCCAGCGCGACGCGGCTGTCGGCCACCTCGACTCCGGGCAAGCCTGCCTGATTCAGGCCACGCTCGGCCAGCGCGGCCACCGCGCCGCTGGCGCGCGCCTGCGCCAGGCAGTCGTTGGCGTCGAAGCGCTCGCCGCGCAGCGCGACGAACAGGTCTCCAGGCTGCAGCGTGCGGGTGTCGCTATGGACACGGTCGATCGCGATCCCGGCCAGTTCGCCGACCACGCGCGCGCCTTGCAGTTCAGGCAGCAGTTGCGCCAGCGTCTTCATTTCTCCACCTCAGGATGGTTCCGGCGCCAGGCCTGCAGCG
Source organism: Pseudomonadota bacterium (assembly GCA_039805805.1). GTDB lineage: Bacteria > Pseudomonadota > Gammaproteobacteria > Burkholderiales > Burkholderiaceae_C > Malikia. Next base: position 10,549 of record JBDLTM010000025.1, read on the forward strand.
CGGCACGGCCGTTTTCGAGATCGGAGAAGGGACGCCTGACACCCGCGATCTCCTGGTAGTCCTCGTGGCCCTTGCCGGCCAGCAGCACGACGTCGCGCTCGCCGGCCTCGGCCACCGCGCGCGCGATCGCGACCGCGCGATCGGGCTCGACCGCTGCCAGGCCGGGCCGCGACAGGCCGGCCTGCATCTGCGCCAGGATCTGCAGTGGCTCCTCCGAGCGCGGGTTGTCGCTGGTCAGCAGCAGCCGGTCGGACTCGCGCTCGGCGGCGGCGGCCATCAAGGGGCGCTTGCCGGCATCGCGGTCGCCGCCGCAGCCGACCACGCAATGCAGCTGGCCGCCGCGCCTGTCCGCCAGCGGACGCAGCGCCTGCAGCGCCTTCTCGAGCGCGTCGGGCGTGTGGCAGTAGTCGACCAGTACCAAGGGCTGGGCCGCCTCGTCCTGCGGCCAGGCCGACTGCATGCGCCCGGGAACCGGGGTCAGAGCGGCAGCCGCCGCGACGGCAGCGCCCAGGCCATGACCATGGGCGCGCGCCACCGCCAGCGCGCTCAGCAGGTTGTACAGGTTGTACTCGCCGACCAGCGGCAGGCTGATCCGCTGCGGCGCGCTGTCGCGGCCATCGGGCTGGCGCTCGACCAGGTCGAAGCGCAAGCCGGTGTCGGTCAGCGACCAGCCGGTCACGCGCAGGCGCGCCTGCGGTGCCCGCACCGCAATCGTCCACAGGTCGAGCTCGCCGGCGTCGGCGCGCGGCAGCAGCTCGGCCGCCAGTTGCGCTCCATGGGCGTCATCAACGTTGACCACCGCGGCCTGCAGGCCCGGCCAGTCGAACAGCGCGCGCTTGGCCCGCCAGTAGTCCTCCATGCTGCCGTGGTAGTCGAGGTGGTCCTGGGTCAGGTTGCTGAACAGCGCGGTGCGGATGCGGGTCGCGTTCAGGCGCCCCTCCTGCAGCCCGATCGACGAGGCCTCGACCACGGCCGCCTGGATGCCGGAGTCGGCCCAGCGCCGCAGCCCGGCCTGCCAGCTCACCGGATCGGGCGTGGTCAGGCCGGTCGGCTCGAAGTCGCGCCCCGGCACACCCATGCCCAGCGTGCCCGCCAGCGCGGCGGGATCGCCGAGCGCGGCCAGCCATTGCGCGACCCACCAGCCGGTCGAGGTCTTGCCGTTGGTGCCGGTCAAGGCCACGACGGACAGCTCATGGCTGGGCTCGGAATGGAACTGGCTGGCGATCGATCCGGTGGCCGCCTTGAGCCCCTGCAGCGCGGCGATGCGCGGATCGTCGAAGCCCCAGGACTCGCAGCCTTCGCGCTCGACCAGGCAGGCGACCGCGCCGGCCGCCAGCGCGGAGGCCACGTAGCGCCTGCCGTCCTGCGCCGCGCCGGGCCAGGCGACGAAGGCATCGCCCGGACGCACGAGGCGGCTGTCGCACTGCAGGGCAAGCGCGCCCTGGGCTCGCAGCCAGGCCACGACGGCCGGGACCTGGTCCAGGGTCGTGATCAAAACGATTCCTCCACCGCGTCGGCCACGATATGCGGCTTGACGCTCATGTCGGGCTGGACCCCCAGGACGCGCAAGGTCTGCTGCACCGTCGCGCTGAACACGGGGGCCGCGACCGCGCCACCGTAGATCACGCCCTTGCTCGGCTCGTCGACCATCACCGCGACCACCACGCGCGGCTGCTCGACGGGCGCCAGGCCAACGAAGAAGCTGCGGTACTTGCGCGCGGCATAGCCCTTGCCTTCCTGCTTGCGCGCGGTGCCCGACTTGCCGCCGACCGAATAGCCCAGCGTCTGCGCCTTCTGGCCGGTGCCGCCCGGTCCGGCCGCCATCTCGAGCATCTTGCGCACCGCGCGGGCATGCTTGTCGCTGAACACGCGCATGCCGGGCAAGTCCTGCTGCCCCGACTTGAGCAGCGTGACGGGCAGGCGCACCCCGTCGCGCGCGAAGGTGGTGTAGGCCTGCGCCAGGTGGAACAGCGACACCGAGACGCCATAGCCGTAGCTCATGGTCGCCTGCTCGATCGGCTTCCAGGTCTTGTAGTCGCGCAACCGGCCGCTGACCGCGCCCGGAAAGGGCAATTGCGGTTTCTGGCCGAAGCCGGCATGGGTATAGGCCTCCCACATGTCGCGCGGCTGCAACTGCATCGCCATCTTGACGGTGCCGACGTTGCTCGACTTCTGGATCACCTCGTTGACGGTCAGCACGCCGTAGGTGTGGACGTCGGAGATGGTGAAGCCGCCCATGCTCAGCCGTCCCGGCGCGGTCTGGATCGGCGTCTCGGGCTTGACGATGCCCTTCTCGAGCGCGAGCGCGGCGATGAAGGGCTTCATGGTCGAGCCGGGCTCGAAGCTGTCGGTCAGCGCCCGGTTGCGCAGCTGCTCGCCCGTCAGCACGGCGCGCTGGTTGGGGTTGTAGCTCGGATAGTTGGCCAGCGCCAGCACCTCGCCATTGCGCGCGTCGAGCACGACCACGCTGCCGCCAGCGGCGGAATGCTGCTGCACTGCCTCGGTCAGGTACTGGTAGGCGTGGTACTGGATCTGGCGATCGATCGACAGCTGCAGGTCCTGGCCGTCGACCGGCGGAATCGCCTCGCGCGTGTCCTCGACCACCCGGCCGAAGCGGTCCTTGATCACCCGCCGCGAGCCCGACTTGCCCGACAGCTGCTGGTTGAAGGTCAGCTCGACGCCCTCCTGGCCGATGTCCTCGACGTTGGTGAAGCCGACCACATGCGCGGCCGCCTCGCCTTCCGGGTACTGGCGCTTGTATTCCTCGCGCAGGTGGATGCCCTTGATGCCGAGCTTCTTGACCTCGAGCGCGACCGGCTCGTCGACCTGGCGCTTGATCCAGGCGAAGTTCTTGCCCTTGCTGATGCGGCGCTTGAGCTCATCGGGCGACATCTGCAGCAGCTTGGCCGCCTGCGCCAGCCTGGGGTCGTCGAGCTCGACGTCGCTGGGCTCGGCCCAGACGCTCTGCGCGACCACGCTGGTCGCCAGGATGGCGCCGTTGCGGTCGAGCACGCGGCCGCGGCTGGCCGGCAGCTCGAGCGTGCGCGCATAGCGCACCTCCCCCTGGCGCTGGAAGAAGTCGTTGCCCAGCACCTGGACCCAGGCGGCACGCCCGGCCATGACGACGAAGCCGAGCGCCATCAGGCCGACGACGAAGCGGCTGCGGCCGAATGGCGTCTTGCTGGCCAGCAGCGGGCTGCTGCTGTACGCGATGCCTCGGCTCACGGCTGCCCCTTGCCCTGCGCCGCCGCACCGAGCTGCACATACTCGGTCACGGCCGGGTTGGTCGGACGCATCTGCAGCTGGCCGGCTGCGATCTGCTGGATCCGGATCGGCGCGGCCTGGGCGCGCTTCTGGGCCTGGAGCTGCTCGTTGTCGGCCTCCAGCCGCAGCGCCTGCGAGCGGGCCTTGCTCAGGTCCATGTAGACGCGGCGCGACTCGTAGCGCACGTTGACCAGGCTGAAGGCGCTGACCAGCAGCGCCACCAGCAGCAGCAGGTTGACCTTGGTCACGCGGCCTCCGCTTCGGTGCGCTCGGCCACGCGCATGACGGCGCTGCGCGCGCGCGGATTGGCCGCGACCTCGGCTTCGCCCGGCATGACGCGCGCGACGCTGCGCAGCGCCATCGGCTTCGGGGGCGCAAACGGCGCGCGGCGGTCGTAGACCTCCTTGGAATGCCTGGCGATGAACTGCTTGACGATCCTGTCCTCGAGCGAATGGAAGCTGATCACCACCAGCCGGCCGCCCGGGCGCAGCAGGCGCAGGCTGGCGCTCAGCGCCTGCTCGAGCTCCTCGAGCTCGGCGTTGATGAAAATCCGAAGAGCCTGAAATGTCCGCGTTGCAGGGTCCTTGCCCGGCTCGCGGGTTTTGACCGCGCCAGCCACGACCTCGGCCAGCTCGGCGGTGGTTCGAACAGGGCCCCGTTCCTGTCGGCGACGATCAAT
>JBDLTM010000026.1:0-14460 GCA_039805805.1 Pseudomonadota bacterium
TCAGGTTGAAGTTCTTCAACCCCATCTCGGCCAGAGTCGGATAGTCCTTGAGCAGCTTGTGGTTGCTCAAGGGCTTGGCGGTCGTGACGGCGAAGGCCTTGACCCGGCCGGACTCGATCTGGCCGGTCGTGTTGGTGGTCTGGTCGCACATCACGTCGACCTGGCCGCTCATCAGCGCGGTCATGGCCGGCGCAGTGCCGCCGAACGGCACCGTCGTCATGGCCGTGTTGAGCTTGATCGCGTGCTGCCACATCAGGCCGCACAGGTGGGACGCCGATCCCAGACCGGCATGCGCCAGGTTGAGCTTGCCGGCATTGGCCTTGATGTAGTTCTCGAAGTCGCGGTAGGTGTTGGCCGGCAGCTGCGGCTTGCCGATCAGCGTCATCGGGACGTCGTTGATGATGCCGAGGTATTCGAAGTCCTCGAGCGGCTTGTAGGACAGCTTGCGATACAGGCCAGGTGCCGACGCCATGCCGATATGGGTCAGCAGCAGCGTGTGGCCGTCCGGCGCCGCGCGCGCGACCTTGGCCGTGCCGATCGTGCTGCCGGCCCCGGCAGCGTTCTCGATCACGATCGTCGCGCCCAGCGGCTTGCGCAGCGATTCGGCCAGGTCGCGAGCGACGCGGTCGGTCGGGCCGCCGGCCGTGAAGGGCACCACGATAGAGATGTTCTTGCTCGGGAAGTTCTGGGCCTGGGCGGCAAGGGCGGTGCCCAGCGCCAGGATGGCGACGATGACGGGTTTCATTGTGGTCTCCTGAGTGAGTGATTGGCAGTCAATAGCCCTATGTTCGATGATTGAAGGGGCTATGCCTGACGTCGGGCTGACAGGCCGGGGCCTTGCAGGCTGTTCGGCAGTGGGCGTCGGTGCGAGAATCGCGGTCTTCCTGCATCACGCCCCAGCCGATCCCGCCATGTCCGACAAGAAAACCCTGACCCTTCCCAAGCGCCCGCAACCGAACGACGGCCAGATCGGCCCTGCTGCCCGTCCGGCGCGAGCGGGTCAGTCGCGCCCGCAGGCACAGGGCGCAGCTCGGCGCGAAGCTGGCGCAGCGGACCTGCCGCGCCGGCCCGTGGGTGACCAGCCCGGTGCTCGCCCGGCACAGCAGCAGCGCGGCCCCAGGTCCCAGGGCGGTGGTGCGGGCTGGAGTTCTTCCCGGCCCGGCCAGACCGGCCCCGCGGCCGATCGCGGGTCGCGTCCAGCCCAGCGCCCCGAGCGTCGTCCCGACAGCCGCGACGCCAGCGAGCCGGTGCGCCTGAACAAGCGCCTGTCCGACCTCGGCCTGTGCTCGCGCCGCGAGGGCGACGACTGGATCGAGCGCGGCTGGGTCAAGGTCAACGGCCAGGTCGCGCAGATGGGGCAGCAGGTCACGGCGCTCGACCGGGTCGAGGTCGCGCCGCAGGCCAGCGCGCAGCAGGGCGCGCGCGTCACCATCCTGCTGCACAAGCCGATCGGCTATGTCAGCGGCCTGCCCGAGGACGGCCACGAGAGCGCCGCCGTGCTGGTGCAGCCGCGCACGCGCTGGAAGGAGGACCGCGCGCCGCGCCGCTTCGAGGCCGGCCACACGCGCGGGCTGGCGCCGGCAGGGCGGCTCGACATCGACTCGACCGGGCTGCTGATCATGACGCAGGATGGCCGCGTGGCCAAGGCGCTGATCGGCGAGGACTCGGATGTCGAGAAGGAATACCTGGTGCGGGTGCACTGGGCGCCCAACGGCCCCAAGGGCGTCGGCGTGGTGACGCAGAACCCTAAGGCGGTGTTCCCGCCCGAGCGGCTGGAACTGCTGCGCCACGGCCTGAGCCTGGACGGCCAGGCGCTGCGCCCGGCCCAGGTCGACTGGCAGAACGAGGACCAGCTGCGCTTCGTGCTCAAGGAGGGCAAGAAGCGCCAGATCCGCCGCATGTGCGAGCAGGTCGGCCTGCATGTGGCGGGCCTCAAGCGCATCCGCATCGGCCGCGTCGTGCTCGGCAACCTGCCGCTGGGGCAGTGGCGCTACCTGGGCGAGCACGAGAAGTTCTGAGCCCAGCGGCGTGATGAGATGGGTGCTCACGCCGACATCAGGGACATGCCGGATTCCTCATGGTGCGAGCACAAATCGTCACCCGGCATGCCCCTGATGTCGACGTAGATGTTGCAGCCAGGCCGGAGCAGCCTGCTGATTTAGGGTCGCGGGGGAGGCGGCGGGCGACGATTTCTGCTTGCAGCATGAGGAGTCCGCCGCCTCTCCCGCGGCCCAGCGTGCAGAGCCGATTCCCGGACTCTTGAAATCCCAGCAGCAGCCTTCAGCTAGCCCCATGTAGCTTTGCCGGGCGGTTGAGTCCTCTGTGACCCGCTCCGGCAGCCCGCCAGATTTCACGGCTTCGTTTTGTCGAAAGAACCATGAGCAAACACACCCACGCTTTCCAGGCCGAAGTGGCCCAGCTGCTGCACCTCGTCACGCACTCGCTCTATTCCAACCAGGAGATCTTCCTGCGCGAGCTGGTCTCCAACGCGTCCGACGCCTGCGACAAGCTGCGCTTCGAGGCGCTCGACGACGCCACGCTGTACGAGGACGCTCCGAACCTCGAAGTGCGCGTGAGCTTCGACCGGGACGCCAAGACCCTGACCATCACCGACAACGGCATCGGCATGAGCGAGTCCGAGGCGATCGCGCATCTCGGCACCATCGCCAAGAGCGGCACCAAGGACTTCATGAGCCGCCTGTCGGGCGACCAGAAGAAGGACGCGCAGCTGATCGGCCAGTTCGGCGTCGGCTTCTACTCGGGCTTCATCGTCGCCGACAGGATCACGGTCGAGTCGCGCCGCGCCGGCCTGAAGGCCGAGGAGGGCGTGCGCTGGATCAGCGGCGGCACCGGCGACTTCGAGACCGAGACCATCACGCGCGCCGCACGCGGCACCAGCGTGATCCTGCACCTGCGCGACGACGCCACCGAGTACCTGAACCGCTGGAAGCTGAAGAACATCATCGGCAAGTACTCCGACCATATCAGCCTGCCGATCCTGATGCAGAAAGAGGAGTGGGACGCCGAGAAGAGCGAATATGTCGTGCAGGCCGAGTGGGAGGCCGTCAACTCGGCCAGCGCGCTCTGGACCCGTTCCAAGAAGGACATCAGCGACGAGCAGTACGCCGAGTTCTACAAGAACATCAGCTACGACCAGGAAGCGCCGCTGGCCTGGAGCCACAACCGCGTCGAGGGCAGCACCGAGTACACCCAGCTGCTCTACATCCCGTCCCAGGCGCCGATGGACCTGTGGAACCGCGACAAGAAGGCCGGCGTCAAGCTCTACGTCAAGCGCGTCTTCATCATGGACGAGGCCGAGGCGCTGATGCCGACCTACCTGCGCTGGGTCAAGGGCGTGATCGACTCGGCCGACCTGCCGCTGAACGTCAGCCGCGAGCTGCTGCAGGAGAGCCGCGACGTCAAGGCGATCCGCGAGGGCAACACCCGCCGCGTGCTCGCGATGCTGGAAGACCTGGCCAGGAAGGACAAGCTGCCCACCGGCGAAGCCTGGGACGCGCTGTCCGACGAGGAAAAGGCCGAGGCCGAGAAGAACGCCGGCAAGTTCGCCAGCTTCTACGCCGAGTTCGGTGCCGTCCTCAAGGAAGGCCTGGGCGAGGACTTCGGCAACAAGGACCGCATCGCCAAGCTGCTGCGCTTCGCCTCGACCCAGAGCGATGCCGTCAGCGTCACCTTCGCCGACTACAAGGCGCGCATGAAGGAAGGCCAGGAGGCGATCTACTACATCACCGCCGACACGCTTGCCGCCGCCAGGAACAGCCCGCAGCTCGAGGTGTTCAAGAAGAAGGGCATCGAGGTGCTGCTGATGAGCGACCGCGTCGACGAGTGGGCGCTGTCCTTCCTGCACGAGTTCGACGGCACGCCGCTGCAGTCGGTCGCCAAGGGCGGCGTCGACCTGGGCAAGCTGCAGGACGAGCAGGAGAAGAAGGCCGCCGAGCAGGCCGCCGAGACCTTCAAGCCGGTGCTCGAGAAGCTCAAGGAAGTGCTGAAGGACAAGGCGCAGGACGTGCGCGTCACCACGCGCCTGGTCGACTCGCCAGCCTGCCTGGTGGCCGAGGACCATGGCATGAGCCTGCAGCTCGCGCGCATGCTCAGGCAGGCCGGCCAGCCGGTGCCCGACATGAAGCCGATCCTCGAGGTCAACGCCGAGCACGCGCTGGTCAGGAAGCTCGAGGGCTCGAGCCACTTCGACGACCTGGCCAACATCCTGTTCGACCAGGCGCTGCTGGCCGAGGGCGGCCTGCCGGAAGATCCGGCCGCCTACGTCAAGCGCGTCAACTCCTTGCTGGCCTGATCCAGCACGGCATGGACAAGAAGGACTCCCGCGTGGAGCCTTTTTTGTCGCCGCCGCTCTGGCGCGGCGGTCCCGGGCGCGCTAGCATGGGACCATCATGCCGATCCGCACTGTCCTCCTGTCTTCCTCGCTGCTGCTGGGTCTGGCGGGCTGCGGCTCGGTCGGTGGCGGCGTCGGCATTTCGGTTCCCGTCGTGCCCGGGGTCTCTATCGGGGTCGGGACTGGCTCCGTGCTCTACGACCCCGACCGGCCACCCCCGCCGCCGTCTCGTTGACCCCCATGGATGCCAGCCTTTCGCTGTGGCAGCGCTACTGGTCGTTGCCGGTGCTCGAGGTCAACCTGCTGCTGTTCGCCAACCTGTTCGGCGCGCTGCTGCTGGGATTGCTGGTCGGCTACGAGCGCAGCTACCACAGCCGCGCCGCGGGCATGCGCACCTACGGCATCGTCTGCATGGCGTCCTGCGCGCTGACCGTGTTCGCGGGCTATCCCGGCTTCTGGTGGGGCCAGGCCGATACCGCCCATCTGCCGATCGACCCGACCCGCGTCGTTCAGGGCATCGTGACCGGGATCGGCTTCCTGGGCGCAGGCGTCATCATGCGCGACGGCCTGACCATCAGCGGTCTGACGACGGCGGCATCGATCTGGGCCTCGTCGGCTATCGGCGTGCTGGTCGGCGTCGGCTTCTATCCCGCAGCCATCCTGCTGGCGCTGCTGTCTGCATCGCTGATGATGTGGGGTGTCAAGGTGGAGGTCCGATTGCCTAATCGGCCTGCGATCGGAGTGACGCTGGCTTTCCGTTCCGGCCACGACCCCGATGAGCGGGAGCTCAGGACTTTGATGGCCGAATGGGGTTACACGGTGGCCGAGGACTCGCTGCACATCACTTGCCATCAGCACCAGCAAGTCGGCTGGCAATTCGTGATGGTGGCATTGCACAGCGGCCCACGTGTGACATCGCTGTTCGAGCTTTCGCGCCTGCTGGGCGGTGTCGAGGGGCTGGAGAGCGTGCAGCTCACGCACGCGCGCAACTGAGTCAGGGGTTGCAGTGCTGGCAGTGCTGGGGCCCGACGCTGGTCCGGTCGCTGCGCGGCACGACAGCCCGGTGCGCGCAGGCCGGGCATTGCCAGACTTCGGCCCGGTAGATCGAGGTCGGCTCCCCGCAGGCCGAGCAGGGCAGGCCGGCTTGACGCTCGGTCACCCAGTAACCGGGTTGGTCGCACTCCGGGCAGCGCGACTGCAGCCGCCGCAGCAAGTCGGCGGCGGCGTCGCCGATGCGGCTCATGCGGGTGGGGTTGGCGAAGGCGCGCAAGTCGGTCTCGATGAAGACCAGTCCGTTGTCAGCCTGTGCCTTGCAGTCTTCGAAGCAGGACCTGAGCCGGTCCCAGTCTGCGATGCCCTTGTGCAGACGGGGGGCGTCCTGGTCCTGCGGGCGCAGCACCAGCTGGTGGGCCGGGAAATCCTCCGCGCGGGCAAAGTCCTCGACCGCCTCCCAGTCGCCCGCCAGCAGGTGGCCGCTTTGCGCTTCGCCCTGCGCCATGCCGACGATTTCGATCCCGCGCAGTTCATCGATCAGCACCAGCAGCTCCACGTTCCAGGGGAACAGGCCGGTCAAGGGGTCGGGCGTGAAGCTGCCTTCGCTGGCCAGCCCGATCGGCAGGCCCGAGAGCTCCATGCCCTTCCTGGCCTTGCGGCGGGCCGCCTCCAGCTGGCTGCCGGGGCGGGGAATGTCGCGCGTGAAGGTGCCGAGCTGGTCGGTGTCGAAATGGCTCACGAGCTGCACGCTGCAGCCCAGTGCGGGCTCCAGCACCGGGGCGATCACCTGTTCCTTGCCGTGCTGCGTCAGCAGCGCAATCTTCTGTCCGCGATAGTCCTGTGTCATGGTCTCGGATCCCGGGGCTCGTCCCCAGAGCCTCTCAGTGATTCTAGATCGAGCGCCAATGGGGACGTTCCGGCCAGGGTCTTGGCCTGCAATCGAGCGCCAGCAGGCCGCCTTGCCGGCAGGCTTCAGGCGACCAGCGGGGGCTGCTGCATCGCCTCGACCTGCTGCCACAGGATGGCGGCCTGCTCCTGCCAGTAGGCGGCGCTGCCGAACCAGGGGAAGTTGGGCGGGAAGATCGGGTCGCTCCAGCGCCGCGCCAGCCAGGCGCTGTAGTGGATCAGGCGCAGCGTGCGCAGCGGCTCGATCAGCGCGAGCTCGCGCCGGTCGAACTCGCGCAGCGTCTCGTAGCCGTCGAGCAAGGCGCCGAGCTGGCGCTGCTGCTGATGCCGCTCGCCGCTCAGCAGCATCCAGAGGTCCTGCACCGCGGGCCCGCTGCGGCTGTCGTCGAGGTCGACGAAATGCGGCCCCGCGTCGGGCGTCCAGAGGATGTTGCCGGGGTGGCAGTCGCAATGCAGGCGCAGCGATTCGACGCCGTCCGGCTTGCCGCATGCCGTCATCGCATCGCTCGCCAGTGCCAGCGCCGCCTGGGCCGATTCTCGCCAGCGTGATACAGCCTCGGGCGGGATCATGCCTGACGCCAGCAGCCATTCCAGCGGCTCGGCGCCGAATGTCCTGGCGTCGAGCGCCGGCCGCTGCCCGAAGTGCTGGCCGGCTCCGATCTGGTGCAGCCGCGCCAGCAGCCGTCCGGTCCATTCGAGCACCTCGGGGTCGTCGAGTTCGGGTCCGCGTCCGCCGCGCGCCAGGCTCACGCTGTACAGGAAGCCGCCATGGCGATGTAGTGTGCGGCCCTGCAGTTGCAGTGGGGCCACCATCGGCACCTCGGCGGCGGCGAGCTCGGCGGCGAAGTCATGCTCCTCGGCGATCTGTGCCTCGCTCCAGCGCCCAGGGCGGTAGAACTTGAGCACGACCGCGCCGCCATCCTCCAGCCTGGCCTGGTAGACCCGGTTCTCGTACGAGTTGAGCGCCAGCAAGCGGCCGTCGCCGCGCAGACCCGTGGCTTCGAGCGCATCGAGCACCAGGTCGGGCGTCAGCTGGTCATAGGGGTGCGGGTCCGAGGCAGGTGGATGGCGGTTCATGGCCGGATTGTCGCCGGCTCGTGGCTTGTGATAGAAAACCCGGATGAGTCGATTCATGGAGAGCGGAAACCAGGCTTCGCGCCGGCACCACCTGGTGCGTCGGGGCTTGCTGTATTCGCTCGCGCTCGTGCTGCTCATCATGGTCCTGGGTGGCGTGGGTTTCTGGCTGATCGACCCGAGGATCCACAGCCTGGCCGACGGGCTCTGGCTGGCCTTCACCACGGCTGCCACGGTCGGTTACGGCGACCTGGTGCCATCGACCCATGCCTCGCGGGCCTTCTCGGTGCTGGTCGTGTTGCTCGGGCTGGCGGTGCTTTCACTCGTCACCGCTTCGCTGGCAGCGATCTTCGTCGAGCAGGAGGTCGAGAGCGAGGAGCGCCAGCTCGCCAGCGCGCTGCTGGCCGAGGTCGCTGAACTGAGAGCCGAAGTCGCTGCGCTGCGCGCCGAGCTCGCCGCTGGCCTATCATCAGCCCATGCCCCAGAAACCCCAGAAGAACCGTCCCGCCCAGCGCTCCGCTGAAGGCCAGCGCGCCGCCCGCGCGCCCGAGAAGTCCCTGCAGGAACAGCTGCCCGAGCTGCGCCCCGGCCAGTCGATCGAGCTGCTCCAGGAGCTGCACATCCTGACACGCGAGGGCAAGCTCAACCAGGACACGCGGCGCAAGCTCAAGCAGGTGAATCACCTGCTGCAGTTCATCGAGCCGCTGCTGCAGGAGTCGCTCGACGCGCGCGGCGACGTCACCCTGGTCGACCATGGCGCCGGCAAGTCCTATCTCGGCTTCATGCTCTACGACCTGTTCTTCGCGCCCCTCGAGGTCGGCTGGGTCTACGGCATCGAGACCCGCGCCGAGCTGGTCGAGCGCTCCCGCGCTCTGGCCGATCGGCTGGGCTTCGAGCGCATGGGCTTCGTCGCCGCGACGGTGCAGGAGGCGATGCACACCGAGCAGATCCCGGCCCAGGTCGACGTCGTCACCGCGCTGCACGCGTGCGACACCGCGACCGACGACGCGATCGCCTTCGGCCTGGCGCGCAACGCGCGCTGCATGGTGCTGGTGCCCTGCTGCCAGGCCGAGGTCGCCAGCGTGCTGCGCAAGCACAAGGCGCTGAGCCTGTCGCGCACGCCGCTGAGCGAGATCTGGCGCCATCCGCTGCACACGCGCGAGTTCGGCAGCCAGATCACCAACGTGCTGCGCTGCCTCGAGCTCGAGGCGCATGGCTACCAGGTCACGGTGACCGAGCTGGTCGGCTGGGAGCACTCGATGAAGAACGAGCTGATCCTGGCGCGCAAGGTCGGCCACGGCAAGGCCAGCGCGCGGGCGCGGCTGCAGCAGGTGCTAGAAGAGCTTGGCCTGCAGGAGCTGCAGCAGCGCTTCGGCGCCTGATTCCCTGTCAGCCAGCGAATGCCCCTGGCATGTTAAGCTGTTTCCATAATCACAATGGAGACCCGCATGCCCGCATTGCTGCCCGATGTCGATCCCGATGGCCTGCTCGAGTTCTCGGTCGTCTACACCGACCGCGCGCTCAACCACATGTCCAGGCGCTTCCAGCGCGTGATGAACGACATCTCCGCCATCCTGAAGGAGGTCTATCACGCCCGCTCTGCCGTGCTGGTGCCCGGCAGCGGCACCTTCGGCATGGAGGCGGTGGCGCGCCAGTTCGCCACCGGCCGCAAGGTGCTGGTGATCCGCAACGGCTGGTTCAGCTACCGCTGGACGCAGATCTTCGACGCCGGCTCGATTCCGTCCGAGTCCATCGTGCTCAAGGCGCGCCGGACAGCGGACGAGGTGCAGTCGCCCTGGATGCCCTGCCCGGTCGACGAGGTGGTGGCCACCATCCGCGCCGAACGCCCGGCCGTGGTGTTCGCGCCCCATGTCGAGACCGCCGCCGGCATGCTGCTGCCCGACGACTACCTCAAGGCGGTCGCCGACGCGGTGCATGAGGTCGGCGGCCTGTTCGTGCTCGACTGCATCGCCTCCGGCGCGCTCTGGGTCGACATGCAGGCCACCGGCGTCGACTTGCTGATCAGCGCGCCGCAGAAAGGCTGGAGCGGCTCGCCTGCCTGCGCCATGGTCATGCTGAGCGAGCGCGCCCGCGCCGCGATCGATGCCACCGCCAGCACGAGCTTCGCCTCCGACCTGAAGAAATGGCTGCAGATCATGGAGACCTACGAGTCCGGCGGCCATGCCTATCACACGACCATGCCGACCGACGCCCTGGTGCGCCTGCGCGACGTGATGCTGGAGACGCGCGCCTACGGCTTCGATCGGGTCAGGCAGGAGCAGCTCGAGCTGGGACGCCAGGTGCGCGCGCTGTTCGAGCGCCGCGGCATCCCCAGCGTGGCGGCGGCCGGCTTCCAGGCGCCGGGCGTGGTCGTGAGCCATACCGACGATCCCGCGATCCAGAACGGAAGCAAGTTCCTCGCGCTGGGCCTGCAGACCGCCGCCGGCGTGCCGCTGCAGTGCGACGAGCCGGCCGATTTCCGCACCTTCCGCGTCGGCCTGTTCGGGCTCGAGAAGCTGCATGACCCCGAGCGCTGCGTCGCGCAGCTGGCTGCAGCGCTCGATCAGATCGGCATCACCGAGCCGGCGGCCGAGCCCGCTTGAGCGCCTTCGTCCTGCGGCGGGCAGCACGGTTGACAAGCCGCGCCGCGCTGTCCAGAATGCCCTGAGACCGGGGCCTGCGACCCCGGCAGGGAGTCGGATCATGAATCCTGGGCCGCCGGATCGGGCCTGTCTCTTCGACCATGCCGAACTCGCGGCATTGCTCGACCGCATGGCGCTGCAGGCGGCGCCACTGATTCGCGGCCGTGACCAGGTGGCGCTGGTCGGCATCCTGCGCCGTGGCGCACCGCTGGCCGACCAGCTGGCCGAGCGGCTGGTGCGCGACCATGGCCTGGCGCCGCCGCTGCGGCTCGACCTCCAGGTCAAGCGCTATGCCGACGACCTCACGCTGCTGCACCCCGAAACCGAGCTGACCGAGCAGGCCCAGCACGCCGCGCTCGACCTCGCCGGCTGGACGCTGCTGCTGGTCGACGACGTGCTCTACACCGGGCACTCGCTGCTGCGCGTGCTCGACTACCTCGCGCGCAAGCGACCGGCCGAGGTCCGGGTTGTGGTGCTGGCCGACCGCTGCGCCGCCACGCTGCCGATCGTGGCCGACGTGGTGGGAGCCCGGTTGCAGATCGCACCGGCCGGCATCATCGAATGCCATGTGCCGCCCTACGAGCCCGATTGGCGCATCGAGCTGCTGCAGCCGCAGCGTGCCGCCTGAAAACCGATCCGAGGAGCCCAACATGATGTTCCAGGACAGGCTGGATGCCGCCCTCCAGCTCGCCGCGGCGCTGGAGGCCTACCGAGACCGCAACCCGCTCGTGCTCGCGATCCCGCGCGGCGCCGTGCCGATGGCCAGGCTGATCGCCCAGGAGCTCGGCGGCGAGTTCGACGTCGTGCTGGTGCGCAAGCTGCGCTCGCCCTACGCTTCGGAGGTGGCGGTCGGATCGGTCGACGAGAGCGGCTGGACCTATGTCGCGCCCTACGCCGCCTCGCTCGGCGCCGACCAGGACTACCTGGCGGCCGAGAAGCACGAGCAGCTGCTCACCATCCAGTCGCGCCGCGCGCAATACACGCCGATCCGGCCACCGATCGATCCCCGGGGCAGGATCGTGATCGTCGTCGATGACGGCCTGGCGACCGGCGCGACCATGATCGCCGCGCTGCACGGCCTGCGCCATCGCCAGCCGGCCCGGCTGGTCTGCGCCGTGCCGGTGGCGGCGCCCGATTCGCTCGAGCGCGTGCGGCCGCTGGCCGACGAGCTCGTCTGCCTGGAGGCGCCGCCCCAGTTCCAGGCCGTCGGCCAGTTCTACCACCGCTTCGACCAGGTGGGCGATGACGAGGTGATCGCGCTGCTGCGGGGCTGATGCCGAGTCAGGCCGCGCAGCGCTCAAGGCCGTGGCTTCAGTTGGCGCGGCCCGGCAGCTGCTGGCGCAGCCAGCCGGCGGCCAGCTGCGCCACCGTTTCGAGCGCTCCGGCTTCCTCGAACAGATGGGTCGCGCCCGGCACCACCTCGAGCCGGCAAGGGCAGCGCAGCAGCGCCTCGGCCTGCCGGTTGAGCTCCAGCACCTCGCTGTCGCGTCCGCCGACGATCAGCAGCGTCGGGCACTGCACTCGCGCGAGCGCCTGGGCCCCGGCCAGGTCGGGCCGGCCGCCGCGCGAGACCAGCGCCCGGATCCCGTGCCCGAGCTCGGCTGCCGCCTGCAGCGCCGCTGCCGCGCCCGTGCTGGCGCCGAAATAGGCCAGCGGCAGCGCGGCGGTCTGTTGCTGCGCCTGAAGCCAGCGCGTCGCCGCCAGCAGACGGCGCGCCAGCAGCGGGATGTCGAAGCGCTGGCTGTAGTCCAGGTCTTCCTCCGGGGTCAGCAGGTCGAGCAGCAGCGTGCCGAGCCGGTGCGCATGCAGCACGTGCGCGACGTAGTTGTTGCGCGGGCTGTGCCGGCTGCTGCCGCTGCCATGCGCGAACAGCACGATGCCGATCGCGTCGGCGGGCAGGGCCAGCGCGCCCTCGACATGGACCTGGTCGACCGGGATGCAGTCCAGTCGCTCGGGCAGGGCGGCGGTGTTCGAGGCCATGGATGCTCTCCTGGATATGTGCCGGCTCAAGGCTTGCCAGCCGGCTTGGCCGGTTTCTGGGCAGCGGCTGGTTCGGCGGCATGGCGTCTCGGCGCCAGCCTGGCCAGCCGGGCGGCCACCAGCGCGTTGAGCGAACCGGCTGCCATGCGGCCTTGCACGTCGGGTGCGCCGGCGGGACGACCGGTCAGCAGCTCGAGCGCCTGGTCGACGTTGTCGACTGCCCAGATCCCGAAGCGCCCCGCGCGCGCGGCCTCGACCACGTCTGCGCGCAGCATCAGGTGGCAGACATTGGCCCGCGGGATCAGCACGCCCTGCTCGCCGCTCAGGCCGCGCGCGGCGCAGAGGTCGAAGAAGCCCTCGATCTTCTCGTTGACGCCGCCGATCGCCTGCACCACGCCGAGCTGGTTGACCGAGCCGGTCACCGCCAGAGATTGCCTGATCGGCACGCCCGAGAGCGCCGACAGCAGCGCGCAGAGCTCGGCCAGCGAGGCGCTGTCGCCCTCGACGCCGCCATAGGACTGCTCGAACACCAGGCTTGCCTTGAGCGAGAGCGGCGCGCGGGCGCCGAAGCGCGCCGCCAGGAAGGACGACAGGATCAGCACGCCCTTGGAGTGGATCGGGCCGCCGAGCCTGACCTCGCGCTCGATGTCGACCACCTGGCCCTCGCCGGCCCGCACCGTGGCCGTGATGCGTGCCGGATGGCCGAAGGTGCTGTCGTCGAGCACGACGACAGCCAGCCCGTTGACCTGGCCCACCTGGCTGCCGCCGCTGTCGATCAGCAGCTGGCCGCGCAGCATGGCCTCCTGGTGGCGCAGCCGCAGCCGCTCGTTGCGGCACCGGCGCGCCTGCAGCGCCGCCTCGACATGGCCGCACTCGATCCAGCTGGAATCCGCCTTGGCAGCGAAATGCTCGGCCTCGCGCATCAGGTCGGTCAGCGGACGGGTCCGCGCCGTCAGCCGTTCGGCGTCGTCGGCCAGCCGCGCCGAATGCTCGATCAGGCGCGCGATTGCGGCGGCCGACAGGGGCCGCAGCTGCTCGCGCCGCGCCAGCGTCGCGATCACGCGCGCATAGGCCTGGGTGTTGTCCGGGCTGCGTTCGATCTCGCTCTCGAGATCGGCGTTGATCTTGAACAGCGCGGCGAACTCGGGGTCGTACTGGCACAGCAGGTAGTAGACCAGCCGCTCGCCGATCAGCACGATCTTGAGGTCGAGCGGCATGGGCTCGGGCTCGAGCTGCACCGTGCTGCCCAGGCCGATCAGGTCGTAGAGCGACTCGATCCGTACCCGCCCGGCCTTGAGGCAGCGCTTGAGCCCTTCCCAGGCATAGGGCTGGCTCAGCACCTTGAGCGCGTCGAGCACCAGGAAGCCGCCGTTGGCGCGATGCAGTGCGCCGCTGCGGATCAGCGTGAAGTTGCTCAGCAGCGTGCCCATGTGTGCGACATGCTCGACGCGACCGACCAGGTTCTGCAGCGTCGGGTGGTCCTCGTAGATCACGGGGCGGGCGCAGTCCCAGGGATGCTCGACCAGCAGGTTGACCAGGTAGCGCTGCACCGACAGCGTGCTCGAGTAGGTCGTGGTCTCGGTGTCGCCCTCGGCATGGGTCGATTCGCGCAGCGACTCGCCGCTGGCAATGATGTCGGCCTGCACCGCATCGAGGAAGGCGAGCACCTCGGGCAGGTCGGCGTATTGCGGCCGCAGGTCGTCGATCAGGTGCGTCACCGTGACCTGCAGCGCCTCGCTGCCGGTCTGCCTGAGCCGGGCCTGCAGCTCGCGCCGCCAGCGCGGGAACTCGCCCATCAGCTTGTGCATGCGCTCGTGCAGCGCCTTGATGTGGCCGGCGAGCTCGGACTGGCGCTCGGGCGGCAGCTTCTCGAATTCGTCCTGCGACAGCGTGGCTTCCTTGTCGTCCTTGAGTGGCACGAAGGCAAAGCCGTGCGGTGTCTTGAGCAGCGCCACGCCGTGCTGCACCGACTCGTCGCCGAGCGCCTGCACCGCGGCGAGTTCGCGCTGCTTTTCCTCCTCCTGCATCGCCTCGATCCGGCCGCGGTACTCCTCGCTCTGGAACACCGCGCTGATCGCGGGCGTGAGTTCCTCGACGAAATGCTGCATGTCGTCGCGCAGCCGGGCGCCGCGGCCGCAGGGCAGGCGCAGCAGAGCGGGCTTGCTCGAATCGGCGAAGTTGTTGACATGGCACCAGTCGGACGGCGCCGGGCCCTGGTGGCGTGCCGCCTCGAGCAGCTGGCCGACGATGGCGTGGCGGCCGCTGCCCGGCTCGCCCAGCACGTAGAGGTTGTAGCCGGCATGCCGGATGTCGAGTGCGAGCTGTATGGCCTCGACGGCTCGGCCGTGGATCAGAGCGGTGTCGAAATCCGGCAGCTCCAGGCTGTTGGCTATGCCCAGCGTGGCCGGATCACAGCGCTGGTAAAGGGCCTCGGGGGGCAGTGGCACGGGCAGGTTCATGGCAGGGGTCCTGGTTCAGACTGGCAGTGCCTCGGCCGGGGTCAGCGGGTAGCCG
>JBDLTM010000027.1:0-14005 GCA_039805805.1 Pseudomonadota bacterium
AAACTGTTACCAGCCAAATCCCGGCCAAGGCAACGCCATGCGAGGGCTGGACTGGCGCATGGTTCCGGGGCGATGGTTACGCCGAAGCTAAAGGATTCTGAAGGAACTGAGGGCTGTAAGGCGCATGGTTACAGGCGATGGTTACGCGCAAGGTTACGCGCTTCGCTCCAACTCCCGCAGCAGTGCCTGGAGCTGCACCAGCCGTTGAAGGTTGTTCAGATGCGGCGTCCAACATCCCGCCTGGGGCGGTCCCCACTGCTGGCATTCCTCGATTTCCCCCAGCAGGTAGGCAAGCTGCTGGTCCCTGGGCAGTAGCTGTAGCTGCCTGAGTTCTTCGTTCGTCATCCGTGGCGTCTCCCTGCGTCCATCGTAGCCGTTGGGGTGCAGATTCTGCGGGGATGCTGTCCCAGCAGCGCCAGCCGAACGCGCCTGAGCTGGTCCTAGCTGTGCTACAGTCATTCCCATCTCGCAAGAGATACGGGATTGGCGTCCCGGAATAGACTAGGCGCAGCAAGCCGCGCGCCGCACCAGCGACAGCGGCTTTTTTCATGTCCTCATGCTGCGTGAGGCAGCACGGCATCACCCGATTTCGACCCTTCGCCCCTGTGTGCAAGGGTTTCGGTTTGGCGGTCCGTGTGGGGAATCCCGCGAGGGGTTCGCCGGTCCTAGTCCCGGTACGCCAACCCGCACGGACTGCCTCCCCTTGATTGGCGTCGAGGGTGGCAGGTTCTACAACCTGACTAGGAGCCATCATGGCTGACACCACCGCAACCGCAGTGCGCCCGACCGCGCACGTCCTCACCCTGGCCGGTCGCCGCGCCGCGCCGCTCATCACCAACACCACCGACCGCGACACCATCGCCCTGCACGTGCAGGCCGAGAACGCCCTGGCCACGGCGCTGCACCTGCTGCGCTCGCCCGTCGGCACCGCCGCCGACCTGGAGCGCGCCACCGCCCGCGCCTGCCGCGCTGCGACGCTGCTGCGCCGTGCCTGTGCCGCCCAGGTGGAAGGGGGTGCGGCATGAGCGACACCAGCAAGACCCCTGAGAGCGCGACGAACCGCCGCCGCGCCGACGACTGGAAGAAGCCTTCGAGCGTCCCGCGTCCCGACGTGTTTGACTGGGCCGCAGAACCCGGCGTTGTCGTGATGGAGGCACCCGCAGTGGCCCGCGTGGCTGCGGCCCTGTCTGGAGCGCGCGCGCTGCTGGGAGTCCTGTTTCAGCACGAGATGGACCGCAGTGCGGACGACGATTCCGATTCGGTACTGCGGCTTAAAGAGGCGACGCTGCACGGACTCTATGACGCGCTGGCGAGCTGTATCGAGGTCGCAGAGACTCACGCGCAAGGAGGCCGCGCCATCTGGACCACCCGCACACATGAAGGCGACGCCGCCGAGGCCGAGCACATCATGCGCGCCACCCGAGACGCCAGCATCAGCATGCACGACCGCCGCGCCGTCGAACACGCCGAGCGGCTGAACAAGGGCAAGGCAGCGAGAAGGGGGGCGGCATGAGCTTCGACCGTGACCGCCTGCCCGACCCGGCCAGCTACTTCGAGGCCCAGGGCCTGCGCCTGACCGGCCCCAGGTCATCCAAGTGGAGGACGACCGCCTGCCCGTTTCATGGCGGGTCCGACTCCATGCGGGTCAACATCTTCAGCGGGGCCTTCTGCTGCATGAACTGTGGTGCGCGTGGTGGCGATGTGCTGGCCTTCGAGATGGCCCTGCATGGGCTGGAGTTTGTCGAGGCTGCCCGCCGCCTGGGTGCCTGGGTGGACGACGGCAAGACCCCGACCAGCGCCAGCATGAGGCCGGCACCGCTAACACCCCGCGCCGCCCTGGAGGTGCTGGGCTTTGAATCGCTGCTGGTGGCCGTGGCTGCCGACATGCTCGCCAAGGGTGGAAGCCTGTCCATCATCGACGCCTCGAGGCTCAAGACCTGCGCCAGCCGCATCAACCGGATAGCGGGGTACTTCGCATGACCGCCCGCGACCGCTACGAGGCGATGGCCGCCCAACTGGATGCCGAGGTGTTCCCGGCCCTGCCTGATGCGCCTACGGGCCGTTCTGATGGCTTGCTGGGTCCGTCCGGTGTAAAGCTGGCCCGAGGCGACAGCCTGCACCCCGAGCCGGTGCGCTGGCTGTGGAATGGCTGGCTGGCGCTGGGCAAGCTGGCGCTGCTGGCCGGTGCGCCCGGCACTGGCAAGACCACCGCCGCCCTGAGCATGGCCGCGACCGTGACCCAGGGTGGCAAGTGGCCTGACGGGTCGAGGTGCGCCGCTGGCGATGTGCTCATCTGGTCCGGCGAGGACGACCCAGCCGATACCCTGCTGCCGCGCCTGCTGGCCGCTGGTGCCGACCCGGCCCGCGTCTACTTCATCCAAGGCGTGCATGTCGCTGGTGAGGTGCGACCGTTCGACCCGGCCACCGACGTTCCTGGCCTGCTGGCGGCTGCCCGTGAACTGCCCGAGCTGCGCTTCATCCTGGTGGACCCCGTGGTTTCCGCCGTGGCTGGCGACAGTCACAAGAACACCGAGGTTCGACGCGCCTTGCAGCCGCTGGTGGACTTCGCTGCCGCTGCTGGCGCTGCCTTGTTGGGCATCACGCACTTCAGCAAGGGCGGGCAGGGGCAAGACCCGGCCTCCCGCGTGGCGGGCAGCATCGCCTTCACCGCCGTGGCCCGCGTGGTGCTGGTGTGCGCCAAGACCCAGGAGGCGGACGGGACCGAGCGCCGCATCCTGGCCCGCAGCAAATCCAACATCGGCCCGGACGATGGCGGGTTCGTCTACACGCTGGAGCAGGTCGAGCCGGTGCCGGGTATCTGGGCCAGCCGCACCGCCTGGGGGGTGGCTGTTGAGGGTAGCGCCCGCGAGCTGCTGGCCGAACCGGAGCAGGAGCCACAAGGCAGCAGCGCCCGAGAGGCTGCCGACTTCCTGCGCGAGCTGCTGGCGCTGGGCATGTGCCCGTCCAAGGCCATCAAGCAGGAAGCCGAGGAAGCCGGGATTCCCTGGATAACGGTCCGCCGAGCGTCTGACAAGCTGGGGGTTCGGAAGGTCAAGGGAGGCTATCAAGGGGAATGGTATTGGAGCCTGCCGACCGCGCCGGAGGTCGAGCCGCCGCCGACCTGAAGCGCCAAAGGTGCTCATCAAACCCCAAAGATGCTCACGAAAAAACGTGAGCATCTTTGGAAAAATTGAGCATCTTTGGACGGCTGCCGACCGCCTGACCCAGCGCCAGCTACCACCACCAGACCCGGCCCTGTGCCGGGCTTGTCGTTCCTGGTCGAGCGCGACGAGAACGACATGCGCAAGGAGCCCACCGTCTCCGAGCGAGTCGCCCTGGCCGAGGCCATCACCGAGGGCGAGAAGAAGGCCGCAGAGGGCCGGATGAAGGCCGGTGGGCAACCCCCAGGAAATATTTCCTGTGGGTCAGACGCTGGCCAGGTGCGCGACATCATCGCGCAGAAGGTCGGCCTTGGCTCCGGCAAGACGCTGGAGCCGCCAAAAAGGTGGTCGAGCACGGCACGCCCGAGCTGGTCGCCGCGATGGATGCAGGCAAGGGCTGGCGGACAATGGGCTGATGCCCACTAACATCACCCCGACCGAGCATCAGCAGGCATCACCAGCAACACAGGATGACCCGCTCTTTGAACACCCCCCCCGTTGGGTTTACGCCAGAGAACCCAGGCGCGAACTCGACTTCGAGACCCTGGACTTCCGATGGCTCGCTCACCACGGCGAGCAGCAGACCAGACTGGCTGCATTGCTGGAGACTTGCCGCGATGTTGTCGACGGCCTGAAGCGACGGCTTCGGGTCAAGCTGGGCCGGCGTCAGTAGGTCCTGACCGCCTCACTTTGGAGGCTGTCGAGCTGCTGGGCGATGCCGTCAGGAGAATGGACACCATCGCCGCAGACCATGCCGAGGACATGCGCGCATTGGTTGCCCAGGGCGAGCCGCTGAACCCGAGCCAGCAAGCCCTGACCCGGAATCAGGGCATGTCGAGCGGCTGGCGCTGGTCGAGCCGGTGCTGCTGCCGAGCTGGCTACACGGTACGAAAACCCTGTACCAGTGGCTACATGGTGGCTACATGACCGAGCAGAAACGAAAAAGCCCAGCGCGAAGGCTGGGCTAAGTCGTTGATATTCTTGGTGGCGCTTCAGGGATTCGAACCCCGGACCTGCGGATTATGATTCCGTCGCTCTAACCGGCTGAGCTAAAGCGCCAACAGGATTGAATTATAGACACAAAAAAGCGCTTGTGGCAAGGCGGGTGAAAATTTCTTGAAGAAAGTTCATTCCTGCAGCCAGCGGCCTTCGACTCCCGTTTCGCCGGGCGCAGAGAGGCGCTCCAGCTTGACCGTGTGGCAAGGCGCAGGCCAGCGCATCGGGCATTTCAGCAGCCTGCCGTCGCGCGCCACCAGCGCTGTCAGCTCGGCGTGGCCGCTGGCGTAGAGAGCGACGTCGTCGAGCCTGCGGACCCGCCAGGCCTGTGCCTCGGTGTCATTTGCTGGCAGTTCCACTCCCAGCCATTCGTCGCCAGCAGCCAGGCCCGCCGCCTCGGCAATGCTGCCGCGCAGCACGTTCTTGATCTTCAGGCCACCGCTCTCGCTCACGCGCAGTCCCAGGCGCTGCGCCAGTGGCGCCGCCTCCTGCTGCCACTTTATGCCGTGGCGTTCCAGCAGGGCTCGCAGTGGCAGTTCATCGGTGCCGTGGACCCAGGCTGCCAGTTCGGCTTCATAGCTGCGCCCGCACAGCTGCCTGAGCACGGCCAGCAGGTCGGCTTCGCGCATCGGGCCGGCATCGCAGCGGCGGTACACCGCCCGCATCACCTCATCCAGATGGCTGTGACCTTCCGCGCGCAGCGTCAGGTCGAGACAGATTGCCACCAGTGCACCCTTGGTGTAGTAGCTGACGGTGGCGTTGGGCGTGTTCTCCTGCACCCGGTAGTACTTGACCCAGGCATCGAAGCTGGCCTGGGCCACGCTCTGGAGATGGCGTCCGGGCGTCTGGAGCACCTGGTTGATGGTCTTGCCCAGCAGCTGCAGGTAGCAGGCCTCGTCGATCAGTCCGGCACGCAGCAGCAGCAGGTCGTCGTAGTAGCTGGTGAAGCCTTCGAAGAACCAGAGCAGCTCGGTGTAGTTCTCGCGGTCGTAGTCGTAGCGCAGGAATTCATCTGGCCGCAGCCGCTTGACGTTCCAGCCATGGAAATACTCGTGGCTGATCAGGCCGAGCAGGGTGGTGTAGCCGTCGCCCGCTTTGTGGCCAGCCGTAGTCGTCGGCATCTCGCCTGGGCTGGCGCGGCGCGGCAGGTCGCTGCGCTGGCAGACCAGTGCGGTCGAGTTGCGGTGCTCGAGCCCGCCATAGCCATCCTGGGTGGCGTGCAGCAGGAACAGGTAGGACCCGAACGGCGGCGCTTCGCCTTCAGGATGCCAGAAGTCGATCGCCGTCTCGCAGATGCGCTGGGTGTCGCGCAGCAGCCGTTCGCAATCGGCGAAGTCGCCCGCACCGCTCACCACCAGGCGGTGCGTGATGCCGCGCACATCGAAGCTGCCGCTCCAGAACCGGCCCAGTTCGAAGGGGCAATCCGCCAGCTCGTCGTAGTCCTGCGCCAGGTAGTGGCCGAAGCCGCGAGTATCGGCCCGGCTGGGCGCCAGGCCGGTGGCAGCCTGCCAGCCTGCGCTGTGCTCGTTGTCTTCCAGTTCCAGCGCATGAGGCTCGTCTTCGCGGCCATGCACGCGCAGGCACAGGCTGGTCGGATTGAAGAAACCCCGCTGGCGGTCGAGGAAGGCGGTGCGAACCGAGGCGTCGAAGGCGTAGACCTCGTAGCTAAGCTGCAGGCGGGTCGGGCCAGCGTCGGCAGGCAGCCGGACTTCCCAGCTGTTCTTGTCGAGTTGGGTCAGCGGCATAGCCTGGCCGCCGCTACCGGCCTGCAGCTTCTGCAGGTGTTGCGAGAACTCCCGGATCAGGTAGCTGCCGGGAATCCAGGCCGGCAGGCTCAGCCGCAGCCTGTCCTTGACCTGGTCTATCTCGAGCCGGACCCGGAACAGATGCTGCCTCGGGTCGAGTACCGCGATGCGGTAGCGGATGGCGGCCTTCATGTCAGAGCGCGCCGGCTGCCAGGAAGCAGCACAGCGCCGCCACGGTGGAGAGCTGGAAGCGCAGCTTGAGCCATTGCTGCAGCCCGGCGCTGTGGTAGAGCTTGCGGTCGAACAGGTAGCAGACGATCAGCAGCAGTCCCAGCCAGATCAGTCCGGCATCGGCGGGCATCAGCGCGCCGGGCCAGGCCAGCACCGAGGCGCAGATGCCCCACCAGAGTGCCGGTACCTGATGATCGTCACGGTGCGAGGATCCAGCCTGCGAATGGACCCAGGCGGCTCCCCAGTGGATGCCGCCCAGAAAGGAGACGATCAGGGCCGCGTAGCTGGCCAAGGCGCTGGAAGCGAAGATCAGCTCGTCGCCCTTAAGCAGCCAGGCCATCAGGGCCAGCAGAATGAAGGGGATCAGGCCGGCTCGGCCCAGGTTGTGGATCAGTTGATGGTGGTCGGTGGACTGGCTCATGGCTTCACTTGCTGCTGGTGAGGGCTTGTTCGATCATCTCGAGCGGCACGGCGCCCGGCAGGCGGGTGCCGTCTGTCAGGAAGCTGGTCGGCGTGCCAGTGATGCGGTGCTTCTGGCCGAACGCCAGGTTGCGCTGGATGGCCGAGGTGTCGCAGTTGGCCGTAGCCGGCGCGATGTTGCGCAGCATCCAGTCCTCGAAGGCCCTGGCCTTGTCCTTGGCGCACCAGATCGCCTGCGACTTGGCCTGCGAGTCCGGGCCCAGCACGGGGTAGAGGAAGACATGGACCGTGACGTTGTCGATCCTGGCCAGGTCGCGCTCGAAGCGCTTGCAGTAGCCGCAGTTCGGATCCTCGAAGATCGCAATGCGCCGCTTGCCGTTGCCGCGCACGATGGTGAAGCTGTCCTTGAACGGCAGGGCCTTGAAGTCGATCGCGCTGAGCTTCTCGACCCGTTCTTCGGTCAGGTTGCTGCGGTTGCGGGTGTCGATCAGCTCGCCCCGCAGCAGGTAGTTGCCATCGGCGTCGGTGTAGAAGACGTCGCTCTGGTTGACGCGCACCTCGTACAGGCCGGCCATCGGGGTCTTGCTGACTTCCTCGATCCTGGGCAGGTTGGGCAGTCGCTCTGCCAGGTTCTTGCGGATCGTCGCTTCCTGGGCCGAGGCGCACAGGCTCAGGGTGGCCATTGCGGTCGCCAGCAGGGCGGAAAGGGTGGGGCGGATGGTTCTCATCTAGGCGGCTAGTCCTGGGCCTGGAAAAATCGGGGTGGATTCGTCTTGGGCGGAGACGATCAGGGCTTGCCCATCGCCTGCCGCATGGCCCATTGCTTGACCAGCTTGAACCGGTCGAAGCCGCGCAGCCCCCAGCCGCGCAGCGCCTCGATGCGGCTGTCGGACTGGGCAAAGAGGCCGAACAGGCCGTCGGTGACCAGGGCCATCTCGGCGAAGCCGGCCTGGCGCGTGCGCTCGTAGCGGCGCAGCAGCTTGAGGTCGCCGAGCTCGCGCCAGTATTCGCGCTCGTGAATGACCTTGGCGAGCTCGGCGACGTCGGCCAGGCCGACATTGAGGCCCTGGCCAGCCAGCGGGTGCATCGCATGCGCCGCATCGCCGGCCAGCGCGATGCCGGGCTGGACCCAGCGATCGGCGCGCGACAGTTCGAGCGGCCAGCCCGCCGGCTGGCCGACCAGCGTCATCGCTCCGAGCACCTGCTCGCAGGCCTGCTCGACGCCTGTCGCGAGTTCCGCATGCGGCCGGGCCAGCCAGCCCTGCGCGCGCTCGTGCGGCAGCGACCAGACCAGCGCGACCTCGCGGCCCTGCTCGCCGCCCAGCGGCAGCAGCGCCAGGATCTCGTCGCCACGGAACCACTGGCGCGCCACGCCACCATGCGGGCGCTCGCATTGCAGCCTGGCGGCCAGCGCCGTGTGCGGATAGGGCCGGCGCTCGTAGTGGAAGCCCAAGGCCTCGCGGCTGGCGCTGCGCCGGCCTTCGCAGACCACGGTGAGCGCCGCGGCCGGACTCTCGTGCAGTACCTCGATGCCGCCCTGGTAGCGCACCGCCTGCGCCAGCCTTTCCTCCAGCGCCGGCACGTCGACGATCCAGTTCAGCGCGCGGGTACCGGATTCGGCCGCGTCGAAGGTCAGCGCGGACTGTGAGCTCGCGTCGCTGATCCACATGCGGGTGACAGGGGTGACGGCCGGGCTGTCGCTGGCGTCGCCGTCCTCGGGCCAGGCGCGCAGCGACTCGAGCAGCCGGCGTGCCGCCTGGTTGAGCGCATAGGCGCGGATGTCTGGGCCGGCGGCCGGCCGCGGCTGCGTGACCAGCGCGATGCGCAGCCGGTCGCGCGCCAGCAGCAGCGCCAGAGTCAGTCCCACCACGCCACCGCCGAGGATGGCCACGTCGTACTTTTTGCTCATGGACGGATTGTAGGATCAGGGCCCACAATAGCCTGCCGGCACAGCCAAATCCCCGATCCACCAGCATGAACCAGCTCTTTTCCTCCGACGAGATGTTGCCGCTGCAGATCGAGCAGCTCTGGATCTATCCGGTCAAGTCCTGCGCCGGTATCCGGCTGCAACAGGCCGAGCTGGAGCCGGCTGGACTGGCCTGGGACCGGACCTGGATGGTGGTCGATGCCGACGGGGTGTTCGTATCGCAGCGCGACCTGCCGCGCATGGCGCTGATCCAACCGCAGCTACAGGCCAGCCAGCTCGAGCTCAACGCGCCCGGCATGCTGCCGCTGCACCTGGGGCTGGAGGTCGATCCGGAATGGCAGCGGGTTCCGGTCGAAGTCTGGGACGACCCCTTGCTGGCCTGGGACATGGGCGATGCGGCAGCGCAGTGGTTCAGCGGGTTCCTGCAATCCGATCTTCGTCTGGTGCGCTTCGACCCGGCCTGGCGCCGGCTTTCGTCGGCCCAGTGGACGCAAGGCGTTGAAGCCGTCAATCGCTTCAGCGACGGCTATCCGCTGCTGGTGGTGTCGGGCGCCTCGCTCGCCGATCTCAACGAGAGGCTGCAGGCCGCCGGTCATGATCCGGTCGGCATCGAGCGCTTCCGCGCCAACCTGGTCCTCGGCGGCATCGAGTCGCACGACGAGGACCGGCTGGCCGAGCTGGTTTTCCCGCAGGCAGGCGGGGGAAGGATCAGGCTGCAGCCGGTCAAGCCCTGTGCGCGCTGCCCGATTCCCGACATCGATCCGGCGACTGCCCGCCTGGGCAGCTCGGTGCGCGCAGCGCTGCAAGCCTATCGTCAGGACAAGCGCCTGCAGGGCGCGATCACCTTCGGCATGAACGCCATCGTGCGCGAGGGCGAGGGCGGCCTGCTCTCCGAGGGGCAGGCGGGCCAAGGACGCTGGGACGCCTGGGAGACTTGAGCGCTTGGCCGGTCCTGGCTTGCGCCGACCCATGCCTGCCTGATGGGGAGTCAGAACAGGGCTGCCGGTACAATTGGAGCTATTTTGCCGGCTTGCTGGTGGCGCCCCTCCGGCGCTCCCCGGCCTGAAGGCGCGCAACACCGCAGGACCATCCTGCCTGACGTCGACCAAGATGGCGGACGGGCAGCGCCAGGGGCTTGCATCGATCTGGATCACCAAGGAAATCCCATGAGCTTGAAGTGCGGCATCGTCGGCCTGCCCAACGTCGGCAAATCCACCCTGTTCAACGCCCTGACCAAGGCCGGCATCGCGGCCGAGAACTATCCCTTCTGTACCATCGAGCCCAATACCGGCGTGGTCGAGGTGCCGGATCCGCGCCTGCAGCAGCTCGCCGAGATCATCGCGCCTGAGCGCATCGTGCCGGCGATCGTCGAGTTCGTCGACATTGCGGGCCTGGTCGCGGGCGCCAGCCAGGGCGAGGGCCTGGGCAACCAGTTCCTCGCGCACATCCGCGAGACCGACGCGATCGTCAACGTGGTGCGCTGCTTCGAGGATCCGAACGTGATCCACGTCGCCAACAAGGTCGACCCGATCGCCGACATCGAGGTGATCCAGACCGAGCTCTGCCTGGCCGACCTCGGCACGGTCGAGAAGAGCCTGCACCGCTACAACAAGGCGGCGCGCTCGGGCAACGACAAGGAAGCCGCCGCGCTGGTCAAGGTGCTCGAGAAATGCCAGTCCGCGCTCCTCGAGGGCAAGCCGGTGCGGGTGGTCGAGTTCAGCGACGCCGAGCTGGCGCTGCTCAAGCCGCTGTGCCTGATCACCGCCAAGCCCGCGATGTTCGTCGGCAACGTGAGCGAGGACGGCTTCGAGAACAACCCCTTCCTCGATCGCCTGCAGGACTACGCGGCCAAGCAGAACGCGCCGGTGGTGGCGATCTGCGCCAAGATCGAGGCCGAGCTGTCCGAGATGGACGACGAGGACCGCCTGGTCTTCCTGCAGGAGATGGGCCAGGACGAGCCGGGTCTGAACCGCCTGATTCGTGCCGGCTACAAGCTGCTCGGCCTGCAGACCTACTTCACCGCCGGCGTCAAGGAAGTGCGGGCCTGGACCATCCGCATCGGCGACACCGCGCCCAAGGCCGCCGGCGTGATCCACGGCGACTTCGAGCGCGGCTTCATCCGCGCCCAGACCATCGCCTTCGACGACTTCATCGCCTACAAGGGCGAGCAGGGCGCAAAGGACGCCGGCAAGATGCGCGCCGAAGGCAAGGAATACGTCGTCAAGGATGGCGACGTGATGAACTTCCTGTTCAACGTCTGATCGCCACCTGAATTGCCCGAGTCGTCCATGAGCCAAGTCGTCACTGCCGCCGCGCGCGCGGTCCCTCCCATGCTGCTGTCCGGCCTCGAGCCGCTCGTGATCGGCGAGGGCAGCCTGTTCGTCAACATCGGCGAGCGCACCAACGTCACCGGATCGAAGGCCTTCGCGCGCATGATCCTCAACGGCGAGTACGAGCAGGCGCTCGCGGTGGCGCGCCAGCAGGTCGAGAACGGCGCCCAGATCGTCGACGTCAACATGGACGAGGCCATGCTCGACAGCGAGGCCGCGATGGTGCGCTTCCTGAACCTGATGGCCAGCGAGCCCGACATCGCGCGCGTGCCGGTGATGATCGACAGCTCCAAGTGGAGCGTGATCGAGGCCGGCCTGCGCTGCGTGCAGGGCAAGGGCGTGGTCAACTCGATCAGCATGAAGGAGGGCGTGGAGGAGTTCAAGCGCCAGGCCACGCTGATCAAGCGCTACGGCGCCGCTACCGTGGTGATGGCCTTCGACGAGCAGGGCCAGGCCGACACCTACGCGCGCAAGACCGAGATCTGCGAGCGCGCCTACCGCATCCTGGTCGACGAGGTCGGCTTCCCGCCCGAGGACATCATCTTCGACCCCAACATCTTCGCGATCGCCACCGGCATCGAGGAGCATGACAACTACGCGGTCGACTTCATCGAGGCGACGCGCTGGATCAAGCAGAACCTGCCGGGCGCCAAGGTGAGCGGCGGCGTGTCCAACGTGTCTTTCAGCTTCCGCGGCAACGAACCGGTGCGCGAGGCCATCCACACCGTCTTCCTGTACCACGCGATCCAGGCCGGAATGGACATGGGCATCGTCAACGCCGGCATGATCGGCGTCTACGACGAGCTGTCGCCCGAGCTGCGCGAGCGCGTCGAGGACGTGGTGCTGAACCGCCGCCCCGACGCGACCGAGCGCCTGCTCGAGATCGCCGAGAGCGTCAAGGGCGCGGCCAAGGACGACAGCGCCAAGTACGCCTGGCGCGCGCTGCCGGTGCGCGAGCGCCTGGTGCACGCGCTGGTGCATGGCCAGAACGAGTTCATCACCGAGGACACCGAGGAGGTCTGGCAGCAACTCAAGGCCGACGGCGGCCGCCCGCTGCACGTGATCGAGGGCCCGCTGATGGACGGCATGAACGTGGTCGGCGACCTGTTCGGCCAGGGCAAGATGTTCCTGCCCCAGGTCGTCAAGTCGGCGCGCGTCATGAAGCAGGCGGTCGCCCACCTCGTGCCCTATATCGAGGAAGAGAAGCGCCAGCTCGAGGCCGCCGGCGGCGACGTCAAGTCCAAGGGCAAGATCGTGATCGCCACCGTCAAGGGCGACGTGCACGACATCGGCAAGAACATCGTGACCGTGGTCCTGCAGTGCAACAACTTCGAGGTCGTGAACATGGGCGTGATGGTGCCCTGCCACGAGATCCTGGCCAAGGCCAAGGAGGTCGGCGCCGACATCGTCGGCCTGTCGGGCCTGATCACCCCCAGCCTGGAGGAGATGCAGTATGTCGCTTCCGAGATGGAGAAGGACCCCTGGTTCCGCGAGCGTGGCATCCCGCTGCTGATCGGCGGCGCGACCTGCTCGCGCGTGCACACCGCGGTCAAGATCGCGCCGAACTACAGCGGCCCGGTGGTCTACGTGCCCGACGCCTCGCGCAGCGTCGCCGTGGCTCAGGGCCTGCTGGGCGACGGCCGTGCCGCCTACCTGGCGGAACTCGGTGCCGACTACGAGCAGGTGCGCCGGCAGCACGCCAACAAGAAGCAGGTACCGCTGTGGCCGCTGGCCAAGGCGCGCGCCAACAAGACGCCGATCGCCTGGGACGACTACGCGCCGGTGGCGCCCAAGTTCATCGGCCGTCGCGTGTTCCGGAACTTCGACCTCGGCGAGCTCGCGCGCTACATCGACTGGGGCCCCTTCTTCCAGACCTGGGACCTGGCTGGTTCCTACCCGGCCATCCTCGATGACGAGGTGGTCGGGGAGCAGGCCCGCAAGGTATTCGCCGACGCTCAGGCCATGCTGAAGAAGATCATCGAGGGCCGCTGGCTGAGCGCCAACGCCGTCGTCGGCCTCTATCCCGCCAACAGCGTCAACGACGATGACATCGCCTTCTACGCCGACGAGTCGCGCACCCAGGTCGCCATGACCTGGCACGGCCTGCGCCAGCAGACTGAGAAGCAGGAGATCGACGGCCCGGATGGCAAATCGATGATGCGCCCGAGCCGCTGCCTGTCGGACTTCGTCGCGCCCAGGACCACCGGCCTGGCCGACTACGCGGGCCTGTTCGCGGTCACGGCCGGCATCGGCGCCGACAAGCGCGCCGAGGCCTTCGAGGCTGCGCATGATGACTACAGCGCGATCATGCTCAAGGCGCTGGCCGACCGCCTGGCCGAGGCCTTCGCCGAATGCCTGCACCAGCGCGTTCGCACCGACCTGTGGGGCTATTGCCCGCACGAGGCGCTGGGCAACGAGCAGCTGATCGCCGAGCAGTACCAGGGCATCCGTCCGGCGCCGGGCTATCCGGCCTGCCCCGACCACAGCGCCAAGCGCGACCTGTTCGCCTTGCTCGACTGCGCCGAGATCGGCATGGGCCTGACCGAGAGCCTGGCGATGACGCCGGCCGCCAGCGTGAGCGGCTTCTACCTCGCGCACCCCGACAGCTGCTACTTCAACGTCGGCAAGATCGGTCGCGACCAGCTGGCCGACATGGCGCAGCGCCGTGGCATGCCGGAGTCCGAGCTCGAGCGCCTGCTGGCGCCGAACCTGTAACAGGCTTGGCGGCTCAGCCGTCTTGCTGTTGCCAGATCCAGGGCCGGCGTGACAAGCGGCCCTTGTCGTTTCAGGCGCCGCCGACCAGACCGCGCCGGTACTGCATGGCCTCGGCCAGATGCGGCACCCCGATCCGGTCCGCTCCCGCCAGGTCTGCGATGGTGCGCGCCACGCGCAGCGCGCGGTGCGTCGCGCGGCCCGACCAGCCGAGCCGGCTGGCGGCCTTCTGCAGGAACTGGCTGGCGGTCGAGTCGAGCGCGGCATGCCGTTCCAGCGCCTCGCCGGCCAGCTGCTGGTTGGCATGGCCCTGGCGCCGGCTGGCCCGCTCCCGCGCCGTCAGCACCCGCTCGCGCACCATGGCGCTCGATTCGCCCGCCGGCGCGCCCAGCAGGTCCCCGGCTGGCAGCGCCGGCACCTCGACCTGCAGGTCGATGCGGTCGAGCAGCGGCCCGCTGAGCTTGCCCTGGTAGCGCGCGACCT
>JBDLTM010000028.1:0-13881 GCA_039805805.1 Pseudomonadota bacterium
TCGACATCCGCAGCCTGCCCGGCATCAAGAAGAAGCCCTCCACCTCCGAGCTGATCGACTGGATCCGCCTGCTGCTGGCCGAGGACATCCCTGCCGCCAGCCTGCAGGGCGAGAACCAGCAGGTCGCCGTGCCGCCTATGGTCGGCGCCCTGCTCAAGAACGAGCAGGACATCGCGCTGTTCGAGAAGCTGGTCATGATGAACCAGCGCCACCGCTGAAGCCGGTGCCGGCCGGCACTGTGCACCCGCCCCAGGACTGAGCCCATGCTGATCGACTTCTTCTACGCGCTGCGTGCGGCCAGGCTGCCGGTCTCGGTCAAGGAGCTGCTGACGCTGCTCGAATGCCTCAAGGCCGACGTGGTCGGGCCGCGCTCGGAAGCCTGCACGATCGACGACTTCTACTTCCTTGCGCGCACCGTGCTGGTCAAGGACGAGAAGCATTTCGACCGCTTCGACCGCGCCTTCGGCGCCTATTTCCACGGCGTCGAGCAGCTGGCGGACTTCAGCCGCGAGATCCCGGCCGACTGGCTCAGGCAGGAGCTCGAGCGCCTGCTGTCTGCCGAGCAGAAGGCCAACGCGCCCAGGCTGGACTGGGACGAGCTGATGGAGACGCTGAAAAAAAGGCTGGAGGAGCAGCAGGAAAAGCACGAGGGCGGCAGCAAGTGGATCGGCACCGGCGGCACCAGCCCCTTCGGCCACGGCGGCCACAACCCGCAGGGGATCCGGATCGGGGGCCAGAGCCGCAACCGCAGCGCGGTCAAGGTCTGGGAGCAGCGCGAGTACCGCGACTACGACGACAGCCAGGAGCTCGGCACGCGCAACATCAAGCTGGCGCTGCGCCGGCTGCGCCAGTTCGCGCGCACCGGCAGCGAGCTCGAGCTCGACCTGCCCGGCACCATCCGCGCCACCGCGGCCAACGCCGGCTGGCTCGACCTGCGCATGGTCCCGGAGCGGCACAACAGCGTCAAGGTGCTGCTGCTGATGGACGTCGGCGGCAGCATGGACGACCATGTCAAACAGGTCGAGGAGCTGTTCTCGGCGGCGAAAAACGAGTTCAAGCACCTCGAGTTCTACTACTTCCACAACTGCGTCTACGACCACCTGTGGCGGAACAACCGGCGCCGCCATGCCGAGCGCTTCGACACCTGGGACGTGATCCGCAAGTACCAGCGCGACTACAAGCTGGTCTTCGTCGGCGACGCGACCATGAGCAGCTACGAGATCCTCTATCCGCGCGGCAGCGTCGAGTACGACAACGCCGAGCCCGGCGCCGAATGGCTGCAGCGCCTGACCGACGCCTTCCCGCATTGCGCCTGGATCAACCCGGAGCCGCAGGGTGTCTGGCAGTACCGCCAGAGCGTCGACCTGATCCGCCAGCTGATGGGCAACCGCATGTACCCGCTGACGCTGCTGGGCCTGGAGCAGGCGATGCGCCAGCTGATGAAGTGAGCATGGGGCTGACGCTGCTGTGGCTGGCGGCGGCCGCCTTCTTCGCCGGCCTGGTCGATGCCGTGGTCGGCGGCGGCGGCCTGATCCAGCTGCCGGCGCTGCTGTCTCAGTTTCCCCAGGTCGCGATCCCGACGCTGTTCGGCACCAACAAGCTCGCCAGCATCGTGGGCACGAGCTCGGCGCTGTGGCGCTACGCGCGCAGGATCACGATTCCC
This sequence comes from Pseudomonadota bacterium, assembly GCA_039805805.1. Lineage (GTDB taxonomy): Bacteria > Pseudomonadota > Gammaproteobacteria > Burkholderiales > Burkholderiaceae_C > Malikia. The sequence continues at coordinate 1,664 of JBDLTM010000028.1, forward strand.
TGGGCCGTGGTGCTGCCGGCCACGCTGGCGGCGCTGCTCGGCGCCTGGCTGGGCGCCGCCTTCACGGCCTGGCTGCCGCGCGAGGCGATGCGCCCGCTGGTGCTGGTGCTGCTGATCGCGGTGGCGGTCTACACCTTCTGGCGCAAGGACCTGGGCCATGCCGAGACCCGTGCGCTGCTGCCGGCCGACCGCTGGCGCGCCGCACTGCTCGGCCTGGTGATCGGCTTCTACGACGGCTTCTTCGGGCCGGGCACCGGCAGCTTCCTGATCTTCGGCTTCGTGCGCCTGTTCGGCATGGACTTCATCCGCGCCTCGGCCAGCGCCAAGGTCATCAACGCCGCCACCAACCTGTCGGCCATCGCCTTCTTCGCCAGCCATGGACCGCTGATGTGGGGCGTCGCGGCGCTGATGGCAGTCTTCAACCTGGCCGGTGCCCAGGTCGGCACCGCAATCGCGCTGCGGCGTGGCGCGGGCTTCGTGCGGGTGGCCTTCCTGCTGGTCGTGGCGCTGCTGATCGCCAAGCTCGCCTGGGACATGCTGGGACAATAGCAGCCAGCCTCCCGGGTTCTGCAAAGGCTGACGGGCTGTTAAATTTCAAGGCCCCAACCAGCCAAGACACCATGCCCGCTGCCCACCCGACCAGGCCAAAGCTGCCTGCCTGCTGCCTCGCGCTCCTGCTCGGCGGCCTGTGGCATGGCGCCGGGCTGGCGCAGGACGACAGTTCACCGCCGGCATCCGCCACGGCAGCCCGGCCGTTCCGGCTCGAGATCATCGCGCCGGCGCCACTGGATGCCTTCCTGCTGCGCCATGCCGAGCTGCAGCGCTTCAGCGCGCTGGACGACCTGAGCCGCGCCGAGCTCGAGCGGCTGCTGCTGACGGCGCCGGCCGACCTGCGCCAGCTGCTCGCGACCCGGGGGCATTTCACGCCCCTCATCAAGCTCAGGCTGGTCGAGCGCGCCGATGCGGGGCCGACCGTTCGGGTCGAGGTCGAACCGGGCCCGCTGACGCTGGTGGCCGACTGGCGCCTGGGCCTGCTGGGCGCGGCGCGCGACGACCCCGCAGCGGCCGGCCAGCGCATGGCCCTGCAGTCGGACTGGCCGCTGCGCGCAGGCAGTCCCTTCCTGCAGGAGGACTGGGATGAGGCCAAGCAGGCGGCGCTGCGAACGCTCAGCCGCCACCGCTATCCGCAGGCCAGGATCGCGCACAGCCAGGCCGATGTCGATCCGGTCCGGCAACAGGCCCATCTGCAGCTCGAACTCGACTCCGGGCCGGCCTATCGCCTCGGCCCGCTCCGGGTGGAAGGCAGCGAGCGCTATCCGCCCGAGACCATCGAGCGCCAGCTGCGGCTGGCCGGCGTGGTCGAGGGCGAGGATTACGACTTGCGCCTGCTGCAGGCCGCGCAGCAGCGCCTGCTCGACCAGGGCGACTACGAATCCGTCTTCGTGCGGATCGACACCGAGGCCGATCCCGACGCCGCGCCGGTGCAGGTCAGCGTGCGCGAGGCGCGGCAGCAGAAGCTCATCGCCGGCATCGGCGCCAGCACCGACAACGGCGCCCGCCTGAGCCTGGAGCATTTGCACCGCCGGGTGCCAGGTCTGGACTGGCGGGTGGCGAGCCGGCTGCAGCTCGAGCGCGACACCCGCACGCTAGCCACCGCGTTCGACTCGCCGATCGACGACCATGGCTGGCGCTGGAACCTCGGCGGGCAGCTGCAGCGCCAGCAGGACGACGCCGTCGTCACCACCAGCCAGCAGCTGAGGGCCGGCCGCGCCCAGGGCGGACGCCGGCTGGAGCGCCAGTACTATGCCCAGTACGACCGCTCCAGCGTGCACGATCCTGCTGCGCCAGCCCAGGGCGATGCGGCCAGTTCTCTCAGCGGACATTACGGCTGGACCCGGCGCGACTTCGACGACCTGGCCAACCCGACCCGCGGCGAGGGCCTCGCGCTCGAGCTCGGCGCCGGCCTGACGCTGTCTCAATCGCCCCAGCCCTATCTGCGCGGCCGCCTGCGCTGGCAGTCCTACCGGCCGGCCTTCGAGGGCAGCGATCGGCCCAGCCGCTGGGCACTGCGGCTCGATGCGGGCGCCGTGCTGAGCCCGGACGACGGCGCCGTGCCGGCGACGCAGCGCTTCCTGGCCGGCGGCGAAGGCAGCGTGCGCGGCTATGCGCTGCGCGAGATCGGGGTCAGGCGCGCCGACGGCAGCGTCGATCCGGGCCGCTATCTGGGCGTGGCCAGCCTCGAGTGGCAGCGGCCGCTCTGGCTCGACGGCCACCGCAGCGACTGGGAGACGGCGCTCTTCGTCGATGCCGGCGCGGTGGCGGACCGCAGCCAGGACATCGCGCCCAGGGTCGGCGTCGGCGCGGGCATCCGCTACCGCAGTCCGGTCGGGCCGCTGCAGCTCGACCTGGCCTACGGCCTGCAACGGCATGCCTTGCGGCTGCACATGAGCGTGGGCTTCGTCTTCTGATGCGGCCACTGCGCGCCATCGCTTCCCTCGCATCGGGCCTGGCCTGGCTGGCCGGCACCACGGTCGCGCTGCTGATCGGTCTGCTGCTGTCGGCCTGGATCTGGAGCGGACAGGCCGACTCGCTGCCGCGCACGCTGGGCTGGCTGCAGGGCTGGCTGCGGGGACCCGACGGCGCGCCGATGCTGCTGGTGAGCGATGCCAGCGGCAGCCTGCGCGAGGGCGGACGCATCGGCTCGCTGCGCTGGCAGCAAGAAGATCTGCTGGTCGAGCTCAGCGAAGTGGAGCTGCGCTGGTCCTCCAGCCTCTGGCCCGAACTGCTGCTGCGGCGCGAACTGCGGCTCGACGCGCTCGAGCTGCAGCGGATGCGCGTGCACGACTCGCGCCCGTCCAGCCCTGACCGAACGCCCCCCGCCGAGCTGCGGCTGCCCTGGCTGCAGTCGGTCAGGGTGCCGCTGCGGGTCAGCGCAGTCAGCGTGGATGCGCCGGTTCAGCTCGGCTTCGGCCCGCTGCAGGCGGAGTACCGCTATGGACGGCAGGCCGATGGCGGATTCGGGCATGAGCTGCAGCTCGGCGAGCTGCGCTGGGCCGCTGGCAGCTACCGGCTGCAGGCCAGGCTGCAGGCCAGCGCCCCACTGTCCCTGCACGCCGAACTGCAGGGCGAACTCGAAGCCCAGGCGCCCGGTGGCCGCCGGCAGCAGCTGGCAGCGAGCGCCCGTCTGGCTGGCCAGCTGGCAGGCCCGGATGCCAGCCTGGATCTCTGGCTCGACGCCTCGTCCCGCCCGGCTACGCCATCAGGCGCCTCGCTGCGCGCACGCGCCACCCTGCTGCCCTGGGCCGAACTGCCACTGCCCACCGCCGAGCTCGAGCTGCACGAGATCGACCTGGCGGCCTTCTGGCCCCAGGCACCGCGCACCCGGCTGCAGGGCCGCTGGCAGGCCGCCAGCCGCGACGGCGCCGCCACCAGCTGGCGACTCGAGGGCGAACTGCGCAACCAGGCCGCCGGCCCCTGGCAGCGCGGCGCCCTGCCGCTCAAACGCCTCGGCGCCGAACTCAGCCTGGCCGGATCGCTCTGGCAATTGAAGTCCCTGGACGCCGAACTGATCGAAGGGGGCCAGCTGCAGGCCAGGGGCAGCTGGCAGGACGGGCTGATCCAGCTCGACCAGGCCGATCTGACGCTGGCGTCGGCCAAGGCCCGGGCCAGCGGCCAGCTCGACTGGAAACATCGCCAGCTGAGCGGCCAGCTGGCCATGACAATGCCCGGCGCCCAGGCCAGCCTGGACGCCGGCAGGACTCAAGGCCAGGCCCGGCTCGGCGTGGACGATGCCCAGCGCCTGCAGCGCTGGCTGCAGGGCGACCTGGTCCGCTGGCTGCAGCCCTCCGCGTTCGCCGCCTGGACAGTCGGCCCGCTGCAGGCGATCGCGCTCAGTGGCCAGGCCAGCCTGGAAAGCCAGTGGCAGGGCCCGCTGCAGGTCGACCGGCTGCCGTCTGACTGGCAGGCCGCGCTGGCCATCCCTTCGCTGCAGCTGCAGTGGCCGCCGGGCCAGTCACGCCAGCCACTGCGCCTGAGGGACTGGAGCGCCAGGCTAGCCGCGCATGGCGGCCGCATGGCGATCGGGCTCGACGGCCAGGCCATGGGCGCCAGCTGGCAGGCCGGAACCAGGCTGGAGATCGGCGCCACGCTGGACCCCGGGCAACCGGGCCGCGGCGCCGAACTACTGGTGGAAGCGGGGAAGCTGGATTTCTCGGACGCGCTGCGCAGCTGGACGCTCGACATCGCCCGGGGCGCCGTACTGCGCTGGCCCGGAGGTGACGAAATCACGCTGACCCCAGGCCGTGCCACCCTGGCCCTGGCAGACCGCCGTCGCGATCCGACCGTAATGCCGGCCGAGATCGCCTGGGACGCCAGCAGCTGGAAGGGCGGCCGGCTTGCCTCGCGCGGCCGCATCAGCAGCCTGGCGCTGGACTGGATCGACCTGCTGCTCGCGGCCGCGGGCGAGCGCCAGGGACCGCTGGCGCAGGCCGGACTCGGCGGCAACCTCACGCTGGAGTCAGGCTGGGACATCGACCTGGCGCTGCAGCCAGCAGCGCCAGCCGCGCCGGCCAGCCGGGCAAGGCTGGAGATCAGGAGCAGCCAGGGAGACCTGTCACTCCCCCTGTCCGATTCCCGGGGCAGCCAGCCGGTCGGGCTCGAGCAGGCCCGCGCCAGCCTGGTGCTCGCCGGCAGCAGCCTGAAAGCCCTGCTGCAGTGGGACAGTCGGCTCGCGGGCCGTCTCGATGCCGAGCTCGGCACCGAACTCCTGCCGCCCGCCGCCGGCAGGCCCGGCTGGGACTGGCTGGCGAACGCCCCCCTGTCGGGGCGGGTGCAGGCCGCCCTGCCCCGGCTCGATCTCTGGTCACGGCTGGCCCCGCCGGGCTGGCGCATCGGCGGCAGCGTGCAGGCCGACGCCCGCCTGGGCGGCAGCCGTCTCAAGCCCGAGTGGCATGGCAAGCTGCGGGCTGACGAGCTGACGCTGCGCTCGCTGCTCGACGGCCTGGATTTCAGCGGCGGCCAGCTGCGCGCCTCGCTCGAAGGCGAGCAAGTCAGGCTCGACAGCCTGCAGCTGCGCGGCGCCGGCGGCGACCAGGGCGGCTTGCTGCTGGGCAGCGGCACGCTGAGCTGGCCGCGCGCCGAGGGACAGGCCGGCCAGGCTCCGTTGCGGCCGAGGCTGGCGCTCGAGCTCGAGGCCCGCCAGCTGCGACTGCTCGCGCGGGCCGACCGGCGCCTGAGCCTGTCGGGCCAGCTATCTGCTGGCACGGACGGCCGCCTGCTCGATCTCGGCGGCAAGCTGCGGGTCGACCAGGCGCTGTTCGTACTGCCCGACGAGGACCGGCCGGTCCTGGGCGACGATGTGAAGGTGCGCGGCCAGGACCAGCCCGAGCGAACTGCCGGCGTGATCCGGCTGCCGCTGCGCCTGCAGCTCGACCTCGCGCTGGGCGAGGACTTCTCGCTGCGCGGCCAGGGAATCGACACCCGGTTGGCCGGCGAGCTGCGCCTGAGCGCCAGCCCGGAACACCCCGAGCCACGGCTGCTGGGACAGGTGCACACCGTGCGAGGACGCTACCGCGCCTGGGGCCAGGCGCTCGAAATCGAGGAAGGACTGCTCGACTTCGGCGGCCCCTACGACAACCCCGGGCTCGACATCCTGGCGCTGCGCCCGCTGTCCGGCCAGCGCGTGGGAGTCAAGGTGGGCGGCACGGCGCTGGCGCCGCAGGTCAAGCTTTACTCCGACCCCGAGCTGCCGGAGAGCGAGAAGCTGGCCTGGCTGGTGCTGGGCCGTCCCGCCAGCGGGGCAGGCGCCGAAGCGGCGCTGCTGCAGCAGGCAGCCATCGCGCTGCTGAGCGGTCGCGGCAAGTCCAGCGACGGCAGGCTGCAGCGCGGGCTGGGACTCGACGAGATCTCGTTCCGCGGCGAGACGCAGAAGGCAGACGGCAGCAGCAGCGCCGCAGCGCTCGTCCTGGGCAAGCGCATCTCGCGCGAGCTCTACCTGAGCTATTCGCGCAGCGTCGTCGGCACCAGCGGCACCATCGCCGTGCTCTACGACCTGACGCGCCAGTTGACGCTGCGCGCCAAGGCGGGCGAGGACAATGCGCTCGAGCTCGTCTTCACTCGCCAGTACGACGGGCGGCGCGCCGGATCCGCCGCATCGAGCGCGGCGCCCGAGTAAAACGGCTGGCGCGCAGCTACAATCGGGGTTTTCCTCCCTGTAGTTCAATGTGACGCCTACAGAGAGAAAACAGGCATCACGGTATCACTCTGGTATCAATCACTGCCTCGGCTGCATCGTTGGCTCGTACGAAATCTGGCCGGCTGCAGCACCCAGGCCGCTGCCGAATGCACTCTCCGTGCTGGACGTGGTCAGCAGCTTTCCATCCTGGTCAAAGCGCAGCATCACGGTGTTGGTGCGGGTGTCGCTGCCGCCGACGAAGGCGCCGGCGATCGGGATGAAGGTCTCGGGCCGGACCTTGGCCTCGTAGTAGCTGTAGAACACCATTACGGAGCCGTCGTGCATCCGAGTGCGCATGGTCGGCCTGCCCAGCAGCTGGGTGACTTGCTGTTCGGTGGTTTCGCCCGGCTTGAGGCTGCTGATCTGCTGGTCGGTCACTTTCACGCCGCCAGCGGCACAGCCGGCCAGCAGCACCACGGTCAGCGCCAGTCCAAGAATGCGCATGTCATGCTCCAATGGTCAAAAAGGCCATTGTGCCTCACGCGCTCGCGGCCTGGTGACGGCTACCGGGCCACGCCCTTGACCTTCTCGACCGAGCGCAGCCCCGCGATGCCAAGCATGCCAGACAGCACCACCCACAGCGCCTCGGTGTCGAGCATGGGCGGCGGCTGCAGGTTGCCCGGCACCAGGCCTCGCGCCTGCAGCAGCGCCCAGGCCCAGACCAGCAGCGGGTAGAGCAAGAACTGGTAGCCTAGCGCCACGGCGCCGATCCAGCCGATCGCAGGCCGCCAGCCGGCCACGAACAGGCTGCTGCTGGCAGCCTCGACCTTGTTAACTTCCATCTGGCCTTGCAGCAGACCGGCGTCGATCTTGCGCAGCTCGATCTCGGCATCCAGGCGCTCCTTGTCGCTGGTGTGCAGATCATCAATCACGCCACCAACGGCCGCCACGATGGCTCCAATCGGATTCATGCCGCCTCCTTCAAAGTGCGCCGCACCCAGCCCAGCAGGAACCGCTCCTGGCTGCGATCCCGGCTCACGATCTGCTCGTACCGCGCCAGCTTGGCCAGCGCGAATCGCGCCAGGAACAGCTCGGGAGGGGTGGCGTTGAGTGCATCCAGCGTCTTGGCTCCGATTGCCCCGTCTGGCGTCGTACCGACCGCGATCTGAGCCAGCCTGGTGGCTGTACCAACGCCTGCATTGACCGCAAAGTCAAACAGCGAGCGCGCCACCGCCTGGTCAGTGACGCCGTCAAGTCTCAATGGGCTCCAGAAATTGCCCTGGTAGAAGCCTTGCACCAGGTCCACCGGCGGCACCTGGCCGGCGTCGATCAGCCGCCATCCGCTCCAGCTGGGCCAGCGATTGCGCGCAATGCCAGCGTAGGTCATGCCGCCTCGGTCGCCAGCGACCTGGTGCAGCTTGTAGCCGCCCTCGTTCGAGATCATCCGTTCAAAAGCAGGCAGGAAATCGGCCACAGCAGAACCTCCAGCAGATCAAGGGCCAGACCAGGAACAGCAAGGCACTCACCCAATCATCCCCAGCTTCGAGGCCACGGCAGCAGCCGTGGCGGCCACTATCGCCCAGACGGCGCGATCGACCCAGTCCGAGGTGCGCTGCTGGTTCTGCTCGCGCTTTTCCAGCTCGAAGACCCTGGCGTCCATCTTCTCGAACTTCTCGCCCAGCATCTCGAAGGCTTTGAAGGCGCGCTCGAGAGCGGCCGACTGATGCGTCTGCCGCTCTTCGACCAGCGCGAGCTTGGTCAGCGCCTGGGCGACTTCCTTGATCGCGCTCTTCATCTCGGCGATGTCGGCGTGCAAGACCGACATCCGCTCGTTCCAGGCCGCGAGGATCGGGTCGGACGTTCGGCGCTCGGCGCCGCAGTAACTTTCTGTCATAGGCATCCCACTTCACGAACAACAAGCGCCCAGCGGGTAGCCGCCTGGCGTTCTCCATCAGACGGTGATGCCGCGGACGAGCATCTTGCTCGCGAGGTAGTCCTTGAGGTACGCCTCTTGGGTGGCGGTCAGGACTTTGTTGTAGAAGCCGACGTAGGCGACCTCGGTGTTCGTCAAGTCCCACTGGGACGCGATCGTGTCGGCGTTCGACACGTCATAGCCGCCGCCGATGACCCACGCCCGGTTGCTCGTGCCGCCGGACGAGACCGGGGTGGCGCCTGCGGTGCCTTTGGTCAGGTTCTTCAGGTTTGAAGCGCCGCCGGCCCCGATGTAGAAGTAGAGCAGCGCCCATTCGTTCTGAACAACCAGCTCGGAAAGGCTGCTGAGCTTATCCGATCCACCCATCTGCCAGCCGAAGGTCTTAGACCCAGACGCGCCGCCAGTCCGCAAGAGACCGCCGGTGAACCCGCCCCAGTTGGCGACCATGAAACGGTCGTCCGTGTAGTTCAGCGCCGTGACCCTGGCGACGATGAAACCCGACATATTGCTGCCCAGGTTGGACAAGGGGGTCACGGCGCGCTTGCCGCCGTTGGCGACCCAGCCGTAGCTGCTGAGAGTCGGCGTCGCGTTGAACGTGGCGTGCTTGCCGTTCCCCGACAGATCGCGAAGCTGGGTCGCGGTGTCGAAGGTCAGCATATCGTATTCGGCCGCCAGCCCGACCTGGGCCGGGTGCTTCGAGGTATCGACGACCGGCAAGGCCGGATTGTTGAAATTGACGTTCTTGAGCTTGATAACGGTGGACATTTCGGGTCACTCCTTGGTTAAGCGGTTACGGGTTCGGAAAACATCACGCACCAGTTGAACAGCGGATAGGGCTTCCCGTCCGCTCCGTTGTTTTGGGCGATAGCGGGGTCACTGTCGCGCAGGTTGCCGCGGGGGCCGTTGTTGGCTCCGATGCCTTTTTCGTATGCCTTCACCGCGTAGCGGACAAGGTCGCCGGCGGCCACGGTGCCCTCGCACGTGATGCGGATCGTGTCCCATTCAACCTTGATGACGCTGGCGATCGGCTTGTCCACGCCGCCGGATGTCACCACGTCGAAGCCGAAATTCTTGTTCAGCGCGACGAGATCGGTGTCGAAGACCAGCGGCGGGTACGGCACGTGGAACTGAACATCGACGGACTTCTCGCCGGACTTTTTGACCGAGATCGGCCACAGCGGAACCCACGGCCGGCGCTCGACGAAAACGCGGTGGAAGGCTTTGCCGTAGTAGTGGCCGAGCCAGCGGTAGCCGTGGTTGGTGAGGTGAATCCCGTCGCCATAGGGGACGAAGTAGATCGGGGCGACCAGAAAGACCTGCGAGTTCTCGCGCGCCAGTTGGTAGTGCGCCAGCCCCGCGGTCGGGGTGACGGGGCCGCCTGCGGTGTTCCACTGCCCCTCGGCCGCGTGGCACATCACCTGATAGGTGAACATCGGGATGTCGTCGGTCTGCCCGGTGATCGCCTTAACGTCGGTGTTCCAGTTGTTCTTGATCGCCAGCAGCTTGCCCTTGTATTCCGCGGTAGGCATTGACGGCGTGTCCGTCTCGCCCTGCAGCCAGCAAAGCGCGCGGAAGGCGTAGGACTGCCCTCCCGCGGTGGCGAGTTGCTTGGCTTTTGTGACCCCCGCCAAGCCGTAGCTCCATGCGTCCGAACCCTGGCCCAGCACATTGATCGAGGCGCCGCCGACGCCGTTCGCCGTGGCGATGTAGTCCCAGCGGTAGGACTCCCAGGGCTTGAGGGTCTGGTTCAACAGCAGGCTGGCTTGGTTCGCGGCGCCGGATGCGATGGTCTCGGCGCGGGCACCGCTCACGGCTTCCACCAGCGGGCTGAGTGCGGTTGCGCTGGTGTTCGTCTCGATGACGTTGCCGAGCATCTTGTTGTTGTAGGGCTGCGTGCTCGACAGGACGCCGCTGTAGCTGAAGTCCCAGCCGACGGACAGCGACTGCCCGGACAAGATCATCCCGTTGTAGTCCGTCCGGGTGAAGGTCATCGCGTGCTTCTTCGTGTCCGCAAGCGGCGGATCTTGGATCACGTCCTGCACGCCCACCACATTGCCGTCAACGTCAACAGCGAGCGCCATCCGGTTGCTCTCGTCCAGCACGGCGAAAGCGTACTGCCCCTCTATCGGGTATATTGAATTTCGGATCTCGGCAGCGTTTCCGGTTGTCTGGTTTCCGGCTTCGTCGAGTGCAAACGCGACGCGATTACCTTCGTCGATGATCGCGAACGTGTAGCCCTCGGCGCCGACGTACTGCCGCTCCGAGACTTGCAGGCCGAGATCCCACAGGGCTTGCGGGTGCAGCTTTGCGACCACTCGGCCGAGTTCGTCGAAGCCCATCACCATCTTCCCGGCTTCGTCCACGATCACCGGCAGCGTGACCCAGCTTTCGTTGTTCAGGATCACGGTCACGAAGCCGCCGGTGTTGCTCAAGCCGACGTACTTGATCGCGCTGTCGGTGTAGGCGTTCGCGTCCGAGCGCAGCCGGTTCACATACGAGACGGCCGGGTAGGTGGCTTTCAGGACCGACGTGGTCGAGTTCGTGCGCTGGTACTCGTATGCCGCGACCTCTCCCGAGCCGATCACCTTGAAGTAAGCCCCGTCGGCCACGGCCGCGCGGCCGGTGGCTTCGTCGGAATAGACGCCCGAACCGATCAGGGCTGCCGCGGCTGCAGCCTCTGCGGTCATCGCAGCCTGCACCGCCGGCACGCCGGTCGCGGCGGTCTCCATCCATTTCAGGGTTTTGCGCGAGACGCCGCGGCGGTCGGTGTAGGTCGAGCCGGTGCTGTTGACTGCTTCGTCGAGCGCCTGCGCGTTGTCGTACAGATCCCGCGCATCGGTGCTGCCAACCGGATTTCCGGTGTTGTAGGTCGTCATGGTGGGCCTTTCTCAGAATTAGGTGGGGGCGTTGTCGTCGTCGGCGTACACGCGCGCGTCGTAGTTCACGGCCGACACGTCGACCGTGTCGCCGCTGGGCGAGATCTCGGTGATCAGCACCGGGTAGCTCCAGGTGGTCGAGGTGCCGAACAGCACATGGGTCGGGTCGCTGGCTCCGCCCAGGATCGGGGTGAAGTCGAGCGAGCCCGCGATCTGCACCTGGTCATCGTCGACGCGCGTGGCGGCGTGCGGACCGCTCAGGGTGCCGTCAGGCCGACGCAGCGCCACCACGTGGCTGGCGCCATCGGTCCAGGTCAGCGGCTCGGACACGGTCAGCACCAGGCCGCCGGTCACGCTGCTAGTGCCGAGCAGCACGGAGGACTGGCCGTAGCCAGGCACGTCGTCGGACAGCGCGCAGTAGCTCAGGTAGCGCGAGTTCAGCGCATCCCATTCGGTCTGGAAGCTGTAGTTCTTGCGCCGGTACACATGGGCACGGCGCTGCCGCATGCCGATGCGCCAGGCGCGCGTGCGGTCTGTCACGCCCTCTAGCCGGATCTTCTCGACCCGCAGGCCGGCGTCGCCCGGCAGGCGGCACTGCACCACTTCTTGCTCCCAGCTGGTCGAGCTGGTGAACTCGACGTCGACGCCGTCGAAGTCGTCCGGGTCGTAGGCGGTGAACTGGCGCCGCAGCACCGAGGTCATGTTCTGCGGGGTGTAGAGGTGCTCGAAGGTCGTGCGGGCCTGGTCGCGCACGGGCCGGATCTTGCCGGAGTCGATGGTCAGCTCGGCAAAGCCAGCGCGCAGGGCGGTGGCCAGCGCGTCCTTGACCGTGGTCTGATCGAGCACCACGTGATCGAACCAGTCGCCGCGGCCATCCCAGATGTCGGCCAGCGCGGACAGCTCTGACTCATTCAGGTCGTCCGCCGAGTAGCCGATGTCGGTGCAGACATAGCGGATCCAGTCGTCGATCGAGCGGGTGGCGGCGCCATTCAGCTTGCGCGTCACCAGCAGGTTGATCTGGTTCTCGGACTTGCTCGAGATCTTGTCCGAACCCTCGAGCGTGACCGCCATCGTCGTGACGCCGGCGTAACTGGTGGGGCCCGGCAGCAGCGCCTTGAGGCCGTACCACTCGAGCCGGTCCAGCGCCTCGAGGCTCTTGTCCTCGGCGCCAATCCGGCGCATGCGCACGTCGACGTTGGTCGATCCGTCCGGCACGTCGATCGTGAAGGTGAAGCCT
>JBDLTM010000029.1:0-13802 GCA_039805805.1 Pseudomonadota bacterium
GTCACGCTGACCGGTCTCGGATTGCTTGCGCTGTCCCTGCTGATCTGGTTCGCCGGCCCCCTGCTGGCGTTCGCCGGCCACGTGCCGCTCGAATCCAGCCGAGCACGATGGGTCACGATAGCCCTGCTGCTGGTTGCCTCCCTGTTGACCGTGGCGTGCCGGAACCTGCGCGCCAGGGCCAGGAATGCCAGCCTGCTGCGCAGCCTGTTCGGCCAGCCGCAGGCCAGCGCCGAGGCCCCCGAGGTCCAGTTGCTGCGCCAGCGCTTCGAGCAGGCGCTCAAGGTGCTGCGCGAAAGCCAGCTCGGCCAGTCGGGCAAGGGGCTGTCCAGGCTGCTGGCGCTGGGCCAGAAGCGCCAGCTCTACCAGCTGCCCTGGTACGTGTTCATCGGTGCCCCAGGCTCGGGCAAGACGACGGCGCTGATCCACTCCGGCCTGCGCTTTCCGCTGGCCCACCAGCTCGGCCAGCACCAGATCCAGGGCATCGGGGGGACGCGCAATTGCGACTGGTGGTTCAGCGACGAGGCGGTGCTGCTCGATACCGCCGGCCGCTACACCACCCAGGACTCCGAGCAGGACAGCGACCGCCAAGCCTGGCTCGGCTTCCTGGACCTGTTGCGCAGGCACCGGCCGCAGCAACCGCTCAACGGCGTGCTGCTGACGGTCAGCATCGCCGACCTGCTAGGCCAGTCCGAGAGCGATGCGGCGCGCCATGCGCTGGCACTGCGGACCAGGCTGCAGGAGCTCTACAGCCGACTCGACATGAGGTTGCCGGTCTATGTGCTGGTGACCAAGTCCGACCTGATCGCGGGCTTCGATGAGTGCTTCGCCTCGCTCAACCAGTCCGAGCGTGAGCAGGTCTGGGGCTGCACGCTGCCGCTGGCTGGAGCACAGCAGCCCGACCCACTCCAGACGCTCGGCCCACAGCTCGACGCCCTGCGCCAGCGCCTGCAGGAGCAGCAGCTGGCCCGGCTGCAGGCCGAGCCCGACCTACAGCGACGCGGCGCAATCGCGGGTTTCGACCAGCAGTTCTCGGCCACCTGCCGCAGCCTCCAGGCCTTCCTGGCCCAGGTATTCGCCCCCTCGGGCTACGACCACGAACTCATGGTGCGAGGCGTCTATTTCACCAGCGGCACGCAGGAAGGCAGCCCGATCGACCGGCTCATGTCCAGCCTGGGAGCGGCCTTCGGCCTCGAGCGCCGCCTCCTGCCGCCGCTGCCAGGCAGCGGCAGGAGCTATTTCCTGAACCGGCTGCTGCGCGAACTGGTGTTCGCCGAACAGCAGCTCGGCAGCCGCCGGCTGGCCTGGCAAAGGCGCCGCGAGCTGGCACGGGTCGGGCTGCTGGCGGCGACCGGCCTGGCGAGCCTGGCGCTGCTGGCCGGCTGGACCCTCAGCTACACGCGCAACAGCCACTACCTGGAACAGGTCGACCAGGCGGTCGCCGCTGTCCAGCCCATGGTCTCGGGCCTGGAAGCCACGCCGGCGCCAGGCCTCGATGCGCTGCTGCCGGTGCTGCAGACCGTGACATCGATCTCGGCCACTCCGGGGCGAGCGCCCGGCGAGCAACCCGCTGGCATGGGCCTGGGCCTGTTCCAGGGCGACAAGCTCGATGCCGCGGCGCGCCAGGCCGACCTCGCCCTGCTGCGGGAGTGGCTGCTGCCGCTGATCGCCGTGCGCCTCGAGCAGCAGCTGCGCGGCCTCGACGGCAGCGACCTCGAGTTCGCCTACGAAGCGCTCAAGGCCTACCGGATGCTGCACGAACCCGCGCATTTCGACGCCGCGGCGTTCAAGGCCTGGATCCTGCTCGACTGGGAGCGCCAGCAGGCTCGCGGCCTGAACATGCCGTGGCGGGCGGCACTCGAGCAGCAGCTCGACCTGCTGTTCGGCTCCGGGCCCGTGCTGCCGCCGATGTCACAGGACCTCGCGCTGGTCGAACGCACCCGGGCCTTGCTGATGCGCTTTTCTCCGCCACAGCGCGTCTATAGCAGGCTGCGCCGCGAGGGCGTCGGCTCCGAGTTTCCCGCTTTCAGCATCGAGCGTGCCGCGGGCCCGTCGGCAGCGCTGGTGTTCGTGCGACGCAGCGGCAAGCCGCTCGGCGAGGCACTGCCCGGCCTCTACACCCACGACGGCTATCACCGGGGCTTCGCTCGTGAGGTCGACCGTATCAGCCGCCAGCTGGCCGCCGAGGAGGGCTGGGTGCTCGGGCAAGACGGCAGCCCCACGCCGATCCAGGCCGCAGCAGTCGCCGCCCAGGCCCGCCGGCTCTACCTGGCGGACTATGCCCGCCTGTGGGAGGAACTGCTGGCCGACCTGGCGCTGCGCCCTTTCGCCCGGCTGGAACAGAGCGTGCAGGCAGCGCGCATCCTGTCGGGCCCCGACTCGCCCCTGCCCGGGCTGCTGGCGGCCATCGTGCACGAGACCACGCTGACTCCCGCGCAGCCGAGCAAGGACCTGTCGGACAAGGCCGGCGAGAAGCTCGCCGGCGCGCGCGAGCAACTCGGTCGCCTGTTCGGCAGCGAAGCCACGGTCGCGCCGGCTGCAGACGCTGTGCCCGAGCGCCTGGTCGACGATCGATTCGCCGGACTGCGCCAGCTGGTCGCGGGCGACCCAAAATCGGCGCCGATCAATGAGGTGCTCAAGCTGCTCGACCAGCTCTATGTCGAGCTCTCGGCCACCGAAACCGCGATTCGAGACAAGGTCTCGCCGCCGGCAGGCGATGCGGCGGCCCGCATCAAGGCCGAGAGCGCCCGCCTGCCCGAGCCGCTGCGCTCGCTGCTGCAGCAACTGTCGGCCTCCGGTACCGGGCAGGTGCTGGCGGCCACGCGCCAGACCCTTTCCGCGGCGGTCGGCAGCCAGGTCGGCCAGTTCTGCAGCCTGGCGATCGCCGGCCGCTATCCGTTTGACCGCAGCAGCAGCCGCGACGCCACGCGCGAGGATTTCGCCCGACTGTTCGGCCCCGGCGGACTGATGGATGTCTTCTTCCAGCAGCAACTCGCCCCCCATGTCGACACCACGACCAGGCCCTGGAGCTTCAGGAAAGTGCAGCAGCAGTCCTTCGGCAGCCCGGGCAACCTGGCGCAGTTCGAGCGCGCGGCGGCGATCCGCGAGGTCTTCTTCCGCAGCGCCACGCTGCGCTTCGACTTCAAGCTGCTGGAGGCCGACACCGCGCTCACGCCGCTGACGCTGGACATCGACGGGCAGCCGCTGCAGTTCAGCCCGGCTCAGACCGGTCCGCAGTCGGCGCAATGGCCGGGGCCGCGCGGCGGCCTGACGGCACAGCTCAAGCTGGGCAATGCCGGCTTGCTGGCAGCCGAGGGGCCCTGGGCATTGTTCCGGCTGGTGGATCGCGCCAGGATCGAAACGCTGGGCACGCCCGAGAAGCTGCGCGCAACCTTCGAGGCGGGCGGCAGGCGCGCCAGCTTCGAGATCACCTCGGCCAGCGTGCTCAACCCGCTGCGGCTGCGCGAACTGGCCGAGTTCCACTGCCCGCAAGGGCTTTGAGGGCTGTCGATGAAGGCGTCAATCGGCTGGTACGGCAAGCTTCCGACCATCGGCGATTTCGCGCAGCGGCGCCTGCCCCATGCCTTCGTCGAGCAATGGGACGGCTGGCTGCAGGAATGCCTGCAGGCCAGCCGCGCGGCACTCGGCCCAGGCTGGACGGAGCAATACCTCGGCGCGCCGGTCTGGCGTTTCGTGCTGCTGCCCGGCGTGATCGGAGCCGAGGCCTGGGCCGGTGTGCTGCTGCCGTCGGTCGACCGGGTCGGACGCTACTTTCCGCTCACCGTCTGCGCCAGTCTGCCGGCCTGCGCGCCACTGGGCAGCTCGCTCGAGGCGCTGGATCGCTGGCTCGACGAACTCACGGCCTGCGCCCTGCTCGGGCTGGATGCCGAGGGCGGGTATTTGCGGCTGGAGGCGGCGCTGAAAGAACTCGAACCTCCTGCATCGCCTGCCGGCTTGCCGGCCAGTCAGTCAGTACAGGCCCAAGCCCAAACCGAGACGGCAGCGGGTTTTCTCAACATTCTGGCGGCCCGCCTGCTGCCGCCACGGCTGGCTGGAGAGTCGCTATGGTGGTGCTGCAGCCCTGGCGCCGAATCTGCCGGATTCAGCTGCCAGGGACTGCCGCCGCCCCCGGCCTTTGCCGCCATGCTGTGCGGCAGGACTCCCGCAGCGCCAGCGCAGACCGGATCAGGATGCCCACCGGCAATCGAGAGGGGAAAGCCAGCATGTTGCTGAAATTCGGCGCCGATCATTACGCCTCCCTGGGCCGCGAAAGCTACCTGCGGCGCCTGATCGCGATCATCCAAGAGCATTTTCCCGGACTGGCCGCCGAGTTCGACGAGGAAGCGCTGGCCGACGGACTGTGGGAGCAGACCCTGCTGGCAAAGCGCTACGGACTCGATGACGAGCGCTCCGCCGCGACCTTCGCGCTGACGGCCTGGCTGCTCGGCAAGGGCTTCGACCGCAACATACCGGCGCTGAGGCAGATCCTGGAATCGGACCAGCTCTCGCCCACGCGCAAGGCGCAGGCGCTGCTGGACTTCACGCAGTTGCTGTTCCACCAACTCGAAGGCGGGGTGCCTGCAATTGATAAGGAGTCGAGATGAAGGATTTCGGAGCTGCCATGCAGGAAGCATTGCAGGCTACTGGCCAGGCGGAGCGTGACCATGCCATGCGGACTCTGAGTCCGAGGGAGACCAGATGAAGCCGCCACCCACCCCGCAGGACGAGCAGACCCTCGTGCTGGGCAGCCTGGCTGCCACGCCAGCGGAGAACTCCCGCCCCGAGTTCCTGCCGGTCGGCACCCGCCTGAACGAGTTCGAGATCTGCGGCCTGATCGGCGAAGGCGGCTTCGGCGTCGTCTACCTGGCCTATGACCATCTGCTGCAGCGCCAGGTCGCGCTCAAGGAATACCTGCCGGCCATGCTGGCGCTGCGCGGCCAGGGGCTGTCGGTCACGCTGCGCTCGCAGCGCCATGCCGACACCTTTGCCAAGGGCCTGCAAAGCTTCATCAACGAGGCCAGGCTGCTGGCCCAGTTCGACCATCCGGCACTGGTCAAGGTGCACCGCTTCTGGCAGGACAACCACACCGCCTACCTGGTCATGCCCTTTTACAAGGGGCCGACGCTCAAGTCAGCCCGGCTGGCAATGCCGCAGCCGCCCGCGGAAGACTGGATCAGGCGACTGCTGGCGCCGCTGCTCGATGCGCTCGAGCTGATCCATGGCCAGGAATGCCTGCACCGCGACATCGCGCCCGACAACATCCTGCTGGTCGACGGGCGGCCGGTCCTGCTCGACTTCGGTGCCGCCCGGCGCGTGATCGGTGACATGACGCAGGCGCTGACCGTGATGCTCAAGCCCGGCTACGCACCGGTCGAACAGTACGCCGAGATGCCGGGGATCCGACAGGGCCCATGGACCGACCTCTACGCCCTGGGATCTGTCGTGCATTTCCTGATCACGGGAGAGGCGCCGCCGGCTTCGGTCAGCCGGATGATGCGCGACCCCTGCGTGGCGCTCAGCGTCAGCGCCACCAACCGCTATTCCGCCAGCCTGCTCGACGCGATCGACCGCTGCCTGGCGGTGCGCGCTGAGGACCGGCCGCAATCCGTCGGCCAACTGCGCGAACTGCTCGAAGCGGTTGCAAGCCCCTGCATTCCCGCCAGGGTCCTGCCCGTGAGCCAACTCCTGGCAGGGTCTGGACCTCGTCCTGGCCGGAGTCGAGGTCACAGGGCGCTGCCAGCCCTCGCCGCAGCGGGCCTGCTGGGCGGGTGGCTGTTGTACACCGGCGAAGCCGCCGCGCCCAGGAACCCGCCAACATCGCGGGAACCCTCTCTTTCGGCCAGCTTGCCTGCACCGCCATCCAGCCCCAGCCAGCAGGCTGCGGCCAGCCACGACCTCGGGTCGGCCTGGCTCGCCGCCACGCAGGCCGCTTCCGCCGACTTCGGACTCTCGGTCTCTGGGCTGCGCAGCTCACTGCAGGTAGGACGCGACGGCCTGGAACTGGAGCTCGGTAGCGCCCGCGAAGGCTGGGTCTACCTGCTGCTGTGGGACCAGGCCAATCGCCAGGTCGGCCTGCTGCTGCCCAACCAGGTCGACCGCGAGAACCGGATCGAGGCCGGCCAATTGCTGAAGCTGCCCCGTGCCGGCTGGCGCTATGTGGCCGATGCCCCCGCAGGCCGCTGGCAAATCCTGCTGCTGGTCTCGGAATCGGAGCGCGACTTCCCAGCTCTGGGCCTGATGCCTGACGGCGTGATGCTCGCCGCAAGCCAGCAAGACATGGAACTTGCCCTGGCGAACAGCGGACTCTCGGCCCTGACTGGCGTGACGCGATGCCGGCGGGAAGCCAGTTGCGCGGCCGGCTACGGAGCGCTGCCCCTCACGCTGCAGGAAGTCGAGGCACGCTAGAAGCGCGACATGGCGAGCCGGCCGGCTGTCCGCTCCAGCACCAGTCCCCGTCCAGCCTGCTCGCCCTCAAGCAGGAAGCAGTGGATGGACCCGAACAGTGCCTGCAGCTGTGCCGCATCGAAGCCAGGCGCCACCTGCCGCAACACGCGAGGGTCATACCAGCGGAACCACAGCGGCTCGCCAGCGGGTCCGTAGGCCATGCCGAGCTTGCGCAGATGGCGTCGCAACGCAGCCAGGTCCATCGAATCGGGCGCGAGCAGGTAGACGCCCCATTGGCAACCCCAGCCCTTCGACAGCCAGTCGAGCCAGCCCCCTTCAGTTGGAACCTCGACCAGATAGGGCGCGAGCTCGGCGACCTCGCGGTCGAGCTCGCCCTGGAACAGGCAGGTCCAGCCCCGGGCCGGCAGCTCAGCCAGCTGCGGCAGCAGGCCGGGCACGCCAGCGCCATCCAGCACGACCCAGGGCTTGAGACCGGAGCAGGACCAGAGTCGCTGCTGCAGGGTATGCTGGGCCATCATGCCGGCGACTCCTCCGGACAATGCGCGACGAAAGCGCTGGCACTGGCGCGTGCCTGCCTGATGGCATGCGCCTGGCTCGAGGGAGGGCTGCCGTGACAAGGTGGAACAGCAGACTGGCTGGTCTGGCCATCGACTGCTGCAGCGGAGCGCGGTGCCCTGGGTTTTTCCGGCCGGGCGCCCGAGCCGCTGCCAGGCGAACCAGCGCCGTCGTTGAAGCTCAGCGAAGAGCCCGAGATCGTCACGCCACCCGGCCCGATCTCGATGAAGCTGCCCCCGACCTTGAGCGTGAGCTGGGCGCCGGCCTCGAGCACCAGCCTGCTGCCGGCCTTGAGGTGGATCTCCTCGCCCGCCTCGGCCGCCATGCGCAGGCCAATCCGGCCCTGCCAGTCCTGGCCGACATGGAAGGAGTGGCTGCCGCCGAGCTCGATGTTCTGGTCGCCGCACACGCTCAGGTGATGGTCGGCATCGAACTGTGCCAGCATGTCCTGCCTGACGATCAGGTGACTCTCGTGGCCGATCCACTCAACCCGGTCGCGGCGCGTATGCAGCACCTGGTCGCGCTCGGCATGCAGGCGCAGCTCCTCCTCGCCGCGCCGATCCTCGAAACGGATCTCGTTGCTGCTGGAACCGTTGCCGCCCGGCGTCGAGCGCGAGCGGATGCCGCTGCGCGTCATGTGCCGGGGCAGCTCGTGGGGCGGCATCTGGTCGTGGTTGTAGACGCTGCCGGTGATCAGCGGCCGGTCCGGATCGCCCTCGAGGAATTCCACCACCACCTCCTGCCCCACGCGCGGGATCGCCACCATGCCCCAGTTCTGCCCGGCCCAGGGATGGGCGACACGGATCCAGCACGAGCTGTGCTGGTCACGCAGCCCCTGCCGGTCCCAGTGGAACTGGACCTTGACCCGGCCGTAGCGGTCGGTATGGATCTCGTCGCCCGCAGGTCCCGTGACGACTGCCGTCTGCGGCCCCTGCACCAGGGGCTTGGCGGCCAGGCGGGGCGGCCGGTACTCCTGTCCGGCGGCAATCGCCTCGATCTCCAGCGCCAGCCACTGGCCGACCGGATCGCCGGCCTCGCGAGCGCTCTCCTGCAGGCAATAGCGGGCGGCCGTGACCAGGTAGTCACGGTTCTGGTCAGGCCTGGGGTGGGACTGCAGGCCGAACAGCCTCCCAGGCGCCAGCCCGCCGGCGTTGCCCTCGCCATGAAAAGTCTCATGCTGCACCCGCATGGCCTCGGCCCTGATGCGCGCGATGACCTCGCCATCGGCACGCTCCCGGTAGCCGCCCGGGTGGTCGTAGGACTCGAGCTCGTCCGCATGTACGTGTCTCGCGGGGTGGATGGGTTCGGCACCCACCTGCAGATCGGCGCGCGGCTTCTCGAAATCGTAGTCGCGCAGCACCTGGCGCACCGGCTGGATCTCGGCCGTGCTGCTCCAGCCCTGCAGGCCCTCGACCTGCATGCCGAGCATCAGCTCCGGCTCGAGGAATGACACCTGCTCGTAGCCAGCAACCCGCCGGTGCGAGACAGAACCGTCGGCAATCACGAGCGTATGACGGCCCGCCGCATGCTCGAAGAAGTAATGGATGCCGTCCTCCTCCAGCAAGCGCGACATGAAGTGGAAGTCGGTTTCCCGGTATTGCACGCAATAGGGCCTGGGCGCATGGCTGGATGCGAGCTCGAAACGGAAATCGGCCGCTGAATGCCTGGCGAAGACCGCCTGCAGGATCTGCTGCGTGGTCAGGCCCTGGAAGATGCGGCTGTCGCGGCGGCGCGTCAGCATCCAGGTCCAGGGCCTGAGCACGATCTGGTAGCGGTGCAGGCGCCCCTTGGGTGGCAGCAGGGAAAAGGACGCTGCCAGGCCGTTGAACTCGCGCCTCCCGCCACTGGGCAGCTCGACAACGATCGAGAGCGGCTTGCCGAGCAGTTCCTCCGCCACGATGTCGCCTCGGCGCGACAGCAGCGCCAACCGGTACTCGCCGCTGCAAGACAGCCCGTCACTGCCCTCCATGCGCTCGAACCAGAGCGCGTCACCGAGCGTGCTCGCGACCCTGACCCGGCGGTCAATCGAACCAGTGTCCATTCACGTCCTCCCGTAATGCCCCATCCTCATGTCCGCCCGGTGCAGCCGCATGCACCGTTGCGCCGGCGTGGCCGGCCAGGTCCAGCACCAGATCATCCGCCGCCTGGTCGCTGCTGCGGCGACCCAGCCAGCAGTTGTAACCCAGCCGCTGCCTGCCGCCCAGGCGCAGGCGCGGCACCTCTTCTGCCCGCAGGATCAGGCGCATGTCCCACTCGTACTCGAAGCCAGCGTAGTGGCGCACCGCTGCCAGCAGCGCCTCGATGCCGCAGCTGTCCGGCAGCAGGCTCTCGTAGTCGGCCAGCGACAGCGGCCCTATCAGCAGCCTGAACTTGTGCTGCCGGTCCCAGACCCGGTGGCCCAGCGTGGCGCCTGCCCCCAGCCAGCCGGACCGGCCCAGCCGGCTGTGATCACGCTCGCGCAGCGCCATCCAGTGACCGACGAACTGCTCGACCTCGACCGAAAGGCCCAGCAAGCCCGTCAGCAGCGCCGCCAGCCCCTCGGCATTGCGGATCTGGCGCGCCAGCAGCCCGGCATGATGCAGCTTGGCATGGTCGGGCATCGCGTCGCGCCCGCGCAGGCTCTCCAGCCCGAGCCCGCACAGCGAGCCGAGAAAAACCGCAAAGCGGTCCTGTCCCGGCCGGTCCAGGCTGACGCAAGGCTGGGCCTGTGCCCAGGCCCGGTAGAACAGGCTCAGGAAGCGATGGTGGATCAGGTCGGCAAAGCGGGCGAAGCTGGCGTCGCCGGCATGCAGCACACGGTTGCGCGCGTATTCGGTCAGGTGCAGCGGCAACGGCCCGTTCGGTCCGAACAGGCCCAGGAAGCAGACTGACAGTCGCGCCGGCCTGCCGTCGCGACTCCTTGCCAGGCCTGCCAGGCTGGCAGGCGCAAACGACAGCGAGGGCTCCTGCCCCAGGCGAACCGGCTCGTCGGCGGGACGGGCCGCCGTTCCGAGCCGGGGCGAACCGGGAAAACAGCACTCGATCAGGCGCAGCGCCTGGAAATAGCTCCAGTCCCAGGGCCGTGCTGAGATCGAGTCGAACAGCCAGCCGACTCGGTCCGGGCTGGCTGCGGGCGCCTGCGGACCCGCTGATGATGCGGTGGTCACAGTATCGGCCGGGTCCCGCATCTGGGCCTCCAGCGCATGATCTCGCCGCGCGTGAGCGTGCGCAGCACCGTCTCGGTGAAGCCGTTGAGCGAGACATGGCGCGCCAGGAAGCGCTCCAGCACGCAGCCGAGCAGGAAGGCGCTGCCGCCCTCGAAGGCCAGCTCGTCGAGCTCGAGCGTGACCTCGACACCGCGTCCGAAGCACAGCGGGCCCGGCAATGGCAGCCGACTGACCACCGGCAGGCTGCGCACCGAGCGCAAGCCCTCGACCTGGCGGAGCAGCCCCGCATCGGCCTGGTGGGCGTGCAGCGAGAGAAGCTCGCGCAATGCGACCGCGCCCTGCTCGGCGCTGCTGTCGATCAGCGACAGGTGGTTGAGCGAGAGCTGACTGATGAACTTCCAGCAGCTGGCATCCTGCGCCAGAGACGCCTGAGGCGGCGACGGCCCCCGGATGCAGCGTATGCTCTCGACCGGTGCCGCGACCTCGAGCGCGAAGTCACTGTGTCCGCTGCCGAGCACCATCAGCAGGGGCAGGTCACGGTTGGTGCAGCGCGCGCGCAGGGAAAGCTGGCGCAGCGCCTCCGGATAGGGAGCCTCCTGCGGGTCGACCAGCGCCAGGAAGGCCTCGCTGCCGACATAGCCGGTACTGCGCTGCCCGTGGCGCTGGCTGCCGCTTTGCAGCCTGGGCTCGCGCCGCAGGGTGTAATAGCCATCGGGCTGGCGTCCGCTGTCGCGGTCGCTCGAATAGAAGGCGCGGAACTGGCGATCGCCCTGGCCGGCTCCGAGGCCCGTCACCTCGAGCAGGTCATAGATCTCGTAGTCGGACGGCCGGGTACGGTCGGCCACGACGTGAAATTCGGGCTCGCACTGGTTCAGCTGGATCCGGTCCAGCCGGCGCTCGAACAGGTTGATCGCCGGCACGCAGTTGAGCAGGAAATTGCCGGCCCTGACCTGGGCTTCGAGTCCGGGATCGCCGCGATCGAACAGCAGCACCAGCTCGACTTCGCTGCCCCGGCTGGCGGCCAGCGCGGGAGCCAGTCCGGCCAGTTCGAAGAACAGGAATCGGGCCGGCAGGGCGAAATACTCCTGCAGCAGCCGATGGCCGTCGAAGCTGCGGGTACAGGGCGGCAGCAGCGCCTCGTCGGCCTCGAACCCTGCCAGGGTAACGCTGCCCGCCGGCAGCAGCGTCCAGGCCTTGTCGCCCGCATGGCCGACGCGGACCAGCAGCCCCTGCACCGAGGTGCCGATCAGCTCGTGCAGCCGGTGCGCGACATCCGATGCGCCCGCCAGGAAGAGGCGCAGCTGGTCGAGCGCCAGCGCGGCCAGCTGCAGGCCGGCGGTGGCGCGCAGCTTGAGCTTGACGCCGCCACGGCAGCGCCCCGCCAGGCCCAGACGCTCGAGCGGCAGCTCGGGGGCGGCGCTGAAGTAACGCGCTTCGGTCAGCTCGAGCGGCCAGAGCGTGAGATCGCGCCCGGTGCGGAATTCGCAGGCCACGCCGTCCGATCGAGTCGGCAGGTGGCGGATCGCAGTCCCGCGCGGCAGCAAGCTGCCGGCCGCCAGGTTGGCGTCGCCCAGGATCGGCTGGAACTGCGCTATCAGCATCGAGGGCGTCGGCGCGAGGTAGTGCGGATGCAGCATCTCGAGCAGGTGCTGGGTGAAGCGCGGGAACTCGGCATCGAGCTTGAGCTGGACCCGCGCCGCCAGGAAGGCAGCGCCTTCGAGCAGACGCTCGACATAGGGGTCGAGCACGACCTCGCTGCCGTTGAGTCCGAGGCGCGCCGCGATCTTGGGAAACTCGGCGGCGAACTCGGCCCCTAGCTCGCGCAGATGCGCCAGCTCGCGGTTGTAGTGGTCCAGCAGACGGCGATCCACCACCGCCCCCTAGGCCTTGAGCTCGGACAGCGAGACCTGGCCGGTCTCGAGATCCACTTCGGTGCGCAGCATCATTTCCAGCGGGACCGGCTGGGCCCAGATCTGGCCGCTGATCGTGACGCAGACCACGTTGTGCCAGCCCATCATGCTGTCCTGCTCGATCGCCTTGACCTCGAGCGTATCGGCCAGGATGCGCGGCTCGAAGCGCAGGATGGCTTGCCGTATCGCCCGCTCCAGCACCTTGACATCGAGCGTGGAGGCCGTCTCGCCGGCAAAGGCTGGCAGGCCGTAGTTGAGCACCGAGCGCTCGACCTCGGCCCAGGCGTCGAGCGGCTGCGAGGCACCGAGCCGTGTCACGTTGAGCAGGCAGGCCAGGTCGCGCAAGACCGCGGCGCGCAGGCCTTGCTTGCCCAGCAGGCGCGAATCGGTCGGGTCGACCCCTTGCCCGGGCTGCTCGTCGGTCAGCCGGTCGAGCAGGGAAGGCTGCAGTGCGACAGCGCGACTGTTTGCCATTTTCAGCTGCTGTGCTCAGTGCTGATCCAGCCAGGACCGCGGCGAGCGCGCCAGCGCGCCAGCGCCCGGCCAAGATGGAAAAGTATTCCAGTCAAGCCTCATTCCGCCCTCCCTCCTTTTTTCAGGCCAGTATAGGACAAGGGCCGGGAATTTGCACTTTGCGCATTTCAGACTGCATGGAACAAGGCCGCCCCTGGCACCATGGGGCTGCGCAAGCGTCCTGCCGAGGCGGCATGGTCCGGGATGAAGCTGGCAATGCCTGCGACAATCTAAGCTGTCCCAGTTGCCCGCCTGAGGCAGCACAGCCTCCTGCCCCCATAGATGCCAAGCGAAAAAGCCCTGTCCCGCATCCGCTCCGACCTCGACCTGCACACGCCGATGATGGCGCAGTACCTGCGCCTGAAGGCCGACCATCCGGGCACGCTGCTGTTCTACCGGATGGGCGACTTCTACGAGCTGTTCTGGGAGGATGCCGAGAAGGCCGCGCGCCTGCTCGACATCACGCTGACCAAGCGCGGCCAGTCGGCTGGCGAGCCGGTCGTGATGGCGGGCATCCCCTTCCACTCGGTCGAGACCTACCTGGCGCGCCTGATCAGGCTCGGCGAGTCGGTCGCGATCTGCGAGCAGGTCGGCGACCCGGCCACCTCCAAGGGGCCGGTCGAGCGCAAGGTGGTGCGCGTCGTCACGCCCGGAACGCTGACCGACAGCGAGCTGCTGGGGGACAAGAGCGAATCCGTCCTGCTGTCAGTGCATGCGGGCCCGCGCGCGACCTGCGGCCTGGCCTGGCTCAGCGTCACCCAGGGCGTGCTGCAGCTGGCGCAGTGCCCGGCGGACGAGCTGCGCAGCTGGATCGTGCGCATAGCCCCGAGCGAGCTGCTGCACAGCGCCGAGGTCACGCCGGCCTTCGAGCAGCAGTTGCAGGAGCTGCAGCGCCAGTGGCCCGCGCTGGCACAGAACGGCGCCGGCGCCCGGCTGAGCCTGGCCTTGCGGCCGGCATGGGCTTTCAACCCGGCACTGGGAGAACGCAAGCTCTGCGCCCAGCTGCAGGCGGCCAGCCTGGCCGGCTGGGGGGCGCAGGACTTGCCGCAGGCACATGCCGCCGCCTCGGCGCTGCTCGACTACGCCGAGCACACTCAGGGCCAGGCGCTGGCGCATCTGCGCCAGCTGCAGGTCGCACGGCCGCAGGAGCTGATCGACCTGCCGGCGACGACGCGACGCAACCTCGAGCTGACGCAAACGCTGCGCGGCGAGGCCGCGCCCACTCTGTTCTCGCTGCTCGACAGCTGCCAGACCGGCATGGGCAGCCGCACGCTCA
>JBDLTM010000030.1:0-13772 GCA_039805805.1 Pseudomonadota bacterium
CTTGGGGTTGACCGCGCGCAGCGCGCCGATGTAGTCGTCATAGAGCGGCTTGATCGTGAAGCCCGCGCCCAGGTAGGCCGCGCCCTTCTTGTAGGTGATCGGCTCGTTCCAGATCTCCATGCCCCATTCGTTGGAAGGCACGTAGAACAGACCGGTCTTGGGGCTGTAGGCCATCGGCATCTGGTTCTTGCCGCCCAGGAAGCCCGGTGCGGCGAACACCGACTTGCCCTTGGTCTCGCCGGCGCCAGCCTCGGTTGGATCACCCGGTCGGCCATCGGGGTTGAAGTTCGGACGGCCGGTCTTGAGGTCGATGCCGTTGGCCCAGGTCGTCTTGGTGACGAAGGGGAAGGCGTTGAGCAGCTTGCCGGTGCTTGCGTCGTTGACGTAGAAATAGCCGTTGCGGTCGGCCTTGCCTCCAACGCGCTTGCCATCCAGGTCGAAGGTGACGAATTCGTTGACGCCGTCGAAGTCCCAGCCGTCGTTGGGTGTGTTCTGGTAGTGCCACTTGATCTGGCCGGTCTTGACGTCGATCGCGACCGTCGAGGCCGAGTACAGGTTGTCGCCCTTGCGCACATGGCTGTTCCAGGGACCGGGGTTGCCGGTGCCGAAGTAGGCCAGGCCGGTCTTCGGGTCGTAGGTGCCGCCGAGCCAGGTGGCAGCGCCGCCGGTCTTCCAGGTTTCGCCCGGCCAAGTCGCGTTGGTGGTGCCGGTGATACCGTTTTCCTGGCCGTCCTTGTAGCCCATGTGGCCCTCGACGACCGGACGGGTCCAGACCATCTTGCCGGTCCTGGGGTCGCGCGCCTCGACACGGCCGATGACGCCGAACTCGCCCCCCGAGACGCCGGTCAGCAGCAGGCCCTCGGCGATCAGCGGCGCGGCGGTGTAGCTGTAGCCGGCCGCATAGTCGTCGATCTTCTGGCGCCAGGCGACCTTGCCGGTCTTGCGGTCGAGCGCGACGAGCTGGGCGTCGAGCGTGCCGAAGATCACCAGGTTGTCATAGAGCGCGGCGCCACGGTTGATCACGTCACAGCAGGGCATGATGCCCTCGGGCAGCCGGTGCTCGTATTTCCAGAGCTTCTTGCCGGTCTTGACGTCGAGCGCGAAGATGCGCGAGTAGGAAGCGGTCACGTACATGACGCCGTCATGCACCAGCGGCTGCGACTGCTGGCCACGCTGCTTCTCGCCGCCGAAGGACATCGACCAGACCGGCGCCAGCCGCTTGATCGTCTTGGCGTTGATGTCGGTCAGCGGCGAGAAGCGCTGGCCCTGCGTGCCCAGGCCCCAGCTCAGCACGTTGTCGGGAGTCGAGGCGTCCTTCGCGATCATCTCGTCGGTGACCTGGGCACCCGCTTGCGCAGCGGCGGCCAGCACCAGAAGGCTCAGTAGTTTTCTTTTCACGTTCAGTCTCCTGCTCTCAGTGGTTGGGCATTTGGAAATCGACCTGCTTGCCGTGGCGGCCGAAGGTCGCTTGCCTTGACGCAATTCACATGCCAGCCCGCCGATGGGGGAACTTGACGCCTGCTGTGACAGCCTGGCACTGTCACAGTGTTCAACTTTGAATCACTGTGCCGTGACAGTCGCGCCGCGCAGGGCCTGCAGCTCGTAAGCAGGGTAGAGCTGGTGCACGCTGCGGATGAATTCGGCCGGCTGTGCTGCCCAGGAAGCGAAGCGTGCCGGGATGGGCAGCCTGATCACCTCGGACAGGTCGAGACCCCGCTCCGCGCTGTCGCGCAGCGTGGCCTGCAGCCATTGCAGCCAGTCGCGCGTCTGGGCAATGCCGTCGAGCCCGCGCTGGACAGGGCCATGGCTGGGCACCACGATCCTGATGCCATGCTGGTGCACCAGCAGCTCGATCTGGTCCAGGCTGGCGAGCCAGCGCCCGAGGTCGGCGTGCGGCGTGGTCGGTACCCGCTCGGCGAACACCAGACCGCCGGCGAACATCACGCCGCTGTTGTGGTCGATCAGCACCAGGTCGTCGGCCGTGTGGCCCGACAGGCGCAGCAGCTCGATGCGGTGGCCACCGAGCTGCCGCACGCCAGGCCCGATCGCCTGCGTCGCGGGCAGGTGCTCGCTGCCCTTCATCCAGTCGCCGCAAAGGCGGAACAGGTTGTCCTCGTAGGCCTTGCCCTCGGCGCGCTGGCCCTCAATCGTGCCTGGCAGCGCCCTGATCGGAACATCCTGCCAGGCCTGGTTGCCGAGGAAGTAGTCCGGATGCAGGTTGAGGTTGATCACCTCGGTCACCTCATGCTGCGTCTTCAGCAGCAGCGCGGCGCGCTGCTGCTCGCCGTAGAGCCGGGACGGCCCGGTGTTGATGACCAGCGTGCCTGTGGGTGTGGCGATGAAGCCGGTGTTGATGATGTTGCAGCCGTTGGCGGGCGAGAAGTCGGCCACTGCGCCCTCGATGACCCAGGTATCTAGGGCGATCTTGTGCGGTTGCAGCCGGTAGTCGAGTCGGGCGGCATCGACGCCGGCCTGGCCCTGGCTCGAAATGGATTCTTGTGCCATCGCGCCGGCTGCCTGCAGCGCGGCCAGGCAGCACAGGATGCGGCAGCCAGTCAGGATCGGTTTGCTGCCAGTCGTCATCACTTGAGCTCCTGTTCGATCAGGTTGCCGTTGTTGTCGCGCCCTGTCAGGATCAGCGGACTGGGCGGACGCTGCCTGAACTCGAAGGTCAGCAGCGGGTTTTCCGAGACCGGCTCGTGCAGCTCGATGCGCAGCCAGGGCTGCTGGGCGCTGTCGCGCAGCTCGAGCTCTTCGAGGTGGAAAGCCGGAATGCCTGCGACCAGACCGGTGTCCATCGGGTGCATCACCTGCAGCCGCAGCCGTGTGCCGCGGCCTTCGAGCAGGTTGGGAAACAAGCGCGCCTGCACCTGGTTGAGCGTGCGCGACCAGCTGCCGTCGCTGCGGCTGAGGCCTGGCACCGTGCAGCCGCCGCCGGCGGCGTTGATCCAGGTCTGCCCGACATGCCACTGTCCGCTGGCGGTCCTGACCAAAGCGCGCACCGGAGAGGCCTGCTCGAGCCGGAAGCGCAGCGCGAGCAGCGGCTGCGCCTTGCGCGGCATGAAGGTCGCGATATGCTGCACCGGGTTGCGGTCGGCGATGATCACGATGCGCTCGATCTCGTGCCCTGCTGCGAGCAGGCTGCGCGCGTCCACCATCAGCGGCACATTCATCGCGTCGTCGGCCATCGGCGGACCCTTGACCAGCACGGCGTCGCTGAACAGCATTCTTTCACTGCCGATGAACTTGCGCCGCAGTTGCGGCCATTGCATAGAGCCGAGTGGATCGCCGCCGCGGTGGTCTGTCTGAGCCAGCGCAGCCGCAGGCAGGCTGGTGAACGCCGTCGCCAGGCCGCCGAGCAGGCAGCTGCGGCGTGACAAGCACTTCTGGGACGGCAGGGGAGGGGCGCAGGACAAGTCGGGAGGGCTCATCTCGTCTCCTGTTTCGTTTTTTTAGTGTGAGCCGCGCTGGCGCATCCAGCCGCGCTGTGGGTCGTAGCCGCGCAGCGCGAGCATGAAGCACAGCGCCGTTCCGCCCGCCAGCACCATCAGGCTGGTGCCGTTTGCCTGGCCGCAGAGCGCGAATCGGATCGCCTCGACCGCGTGGCTGAAGGGATTGACGCGCGCAAGAAGGTGCAGGACCTGCGCGCCGGCTTCTTCTAGCTTCCAGAGCGGGTAGAGCGCCGGGCTGATGAAGAACATCGGGAAGATCACGAAGTTCATCGCGCCGGCGAAGTTCTCGAGCTGGCGCACCTGAACCGACAGCATCAGCCCGAACGCAGCCAGCAGCGCTGCGGCCAGCAGCAGCACTGGCAGCGTTGCCAGCAACTGCAGCGGCTCGAATTCGACGCCGAGCAGCCATGCCACCAGCAGGAAGACCAGCATCTGCAGGAAGGACAAGGTGCTGCCGGCAAGCAACTTGAAGGCCAGCAGCCAGCCGCGCGGCAGCGGCGCGGTCAGTAGCAGCCGCATCATGCCCATCTCGCGATCGTAGACCAGCGACAGCGAGCTCTGCATGCCGTTGAACAGTGCGATCATGCCCAGCAGCCCCGGCACCATGTAGACTTTGTACTCGATGTAGGTCTCGTATGGCGGGATGATCGAGACGCCGAACACGTTGTGAAAGCCGGCGGCGAAGACGACCAGCCACAGCAGCGGGCGCACCAGCGCCGAGGCCAGCCGGGCTGGCTGGCGCAGGAACTTGCCGACCTCGCGGCCGACGATGGCGCGCGCGGCGCGCAGCAGGTGGGTCGCATGATGGGCGGCCGGCGGCATGGGCTGGTTTTCCTGGTCTGCGGTCACGGTGCGGCCTTGCAGGTGCTTTCCTGGCGATCGACGCCGAGCGTGTCGAGTTGCTCGAGCGGGTGCAGCACGCCGTCCATCGGCGCGACGCCGATCACGCCGTCGCCGTGAGCCAGGAAGACTGGCTGGCGCAGCTGCCCGTCCCAGGCGCGATACGACAGTCGAGGCCCCTTGGCGCCGTCGACGAAGACTTGGCCGCCGCGCAGCGCGCGCGCCTGCTCGGCCACGCTGGCCGTCGGCAGTTGGCCGAGCACGGCGGTGATCGAGCGCAGCGCGATCCAGGCCGACCAGTCCTGGCCCGTCATGGCGCGTCCTGCCATTTTGCGAAAGCGCCTGGAGACCTGGGGGCCGCCATTGCGCTCCCACTGCGGGTGCCAGGCCAGCGCATTCAGACCGTTGCTGCCAACAACCGGACGCGGCTGCTGCGTGGCGTAGGGCAGCGTGCGCGCGAACTCGCCGTCGGCATCGAGCACGACGACGACATCATGCTCGCGGTCCGAGGTCAGCAGCCGGGTGTTGGCCAAGTCGCGCTCGCGCGGGTCGCCCGAGAGCTTGAACGGCTTGGTGCCGACGCTCTTGATGCCATAGCGGCTGGCCGCGCGGTTCCACGTCTGCAGCAGCAGCGCGTCATCGGGACCGGGCCCGTGCAGCACCCAGACCTTGCGCCAGGAGCGCGCGGCTAGGTATTGCGACAGCGCGTCGTGCAGCATGGTCTGGCTCGGCATGGTGTGCAGCAGCTGGGCGGCGCAGTCAGCGCCGCGCAGGCTGTCCTGCATCGCGCTCAGGTTGAACAGCAGCGCGGCGTTGCCCGCCGCCCTGGCCGCCTGCACGATCGCGGCCGGCGGCAGGTCGAGCAGCCAGTACGCGACGCGTTCCTTGCTGAGCTGCGCGAGTGCTGCCGGCAGCGCGTCGAGGTCGGGCAGCAGGACGTCGCGCATCTTGAGCGATCTGCCGATGCCGCGCAGCGCCACCTCTGAATCCGCGATGCCGAGCTGCACCGCTTCGAGCAGCCGCCCGCCCGGATGGCCCGGATACGCGCGCTCCAGCCGCCGGGGCGCATGGCGGGGGTCGTCGGCCAGCCCGATCAGCGCGACCGTCTCGCTGCCAGCTTCCGGACTGGCCGCTGCTCCCTTGCCAGCCGCCTGGGCAAGCAGGGGCAGGGCCAGCGCGGCCAGCGCGCCAGCAGCGCTGCCGAGCCAGGCGCGGCGCGTGCCCGCCTGCAGATTGATCATCTCTGTGTCCATTGGCATCGAGTCTCCGGTGCCTCAGCGCAGCACCAGCGGGGTGTGCGGCACGCGTCCAGCGGCAACGGTGCGGATCGCCTTTCCGGCTCGGGTGTCGATCAGCGTCATGTCGTCCGACAGGCCGTTGCTGACGTAGAGCGTGGACTCGTCAGGGCTCAGCGCCAGGCCCCAGGCGCGCTTGCCCGCCAGCACCGTGCGCCTGACCTGGCGGCTGGCGACATCGACCTCGGCCACATGGTTGGCGCGACCCAGGCTGACCCAGGCGGTCTGGCCGTCGCGCGTGAGCACTATGCCGACCGGCGTGATGTCGCTCGCACGCATGCCTTCGATCGCGAACTTCAGCGTCGCCTTGACGCTGCGGCTGGCGGTGTCGATGAGGCTCACGCTGGCGCTGAGTTCGTTGCTGACCCATAGTTCCTTGCCATCGGGCGAGAGCGCGAAGCGGCGCGGCCTCTGCCCGGCCTTGATGTCCTTGACGATCTTCCGGGTCGCCAGGTCGATCACGTGCACGACGTTGGCATCCTCTGAGGTGACATAGGCGGTCCTGCCGTCGGGCGTCACCAGCACGCCCTCGGGTTCACCACCGGTCTTGACCTTGAACAGCGTCTTCTTGCTCGTGAGGTCATAGACCGCGAGCACGCTCTCGTCCTCGATCGAGACATAGGCGGTCTTGCCGTCCGGGCTCAGGTCCATGATCTCGGGGCTTTCGGCAACCGGGATCCGGTCGACCATCCTGCCGGCCGCCCGGTCGATGATGCCGATCTGGTTGCTGTCGCCGCAGACGACATGGATGCGGCTGCCGTCGGCGCTGGGCTTCATGTCGCGCGGTCGCTGGCAGGTGTCGATGCTGGACTGCAGCTTGCCGTTGGCGTCGAACACGTTGACCTTGTGGTCCTTCTCGCTCGAGACGTAGACCGACTGCGCGAGAGCGCCGTTGCCGGCCAGCAGTCCTGACAGGATCAGTCCAGCGATTGACAGTAGCGACAGCGGCGCGCTGGCCGGTTTCGATGGTCGGTGGCGCAGGCTGGCAAGCTGGCCTGCGCGGTGGCGGGATGAATTCATCTGATTGTCTCCTGTCTTGTTGGCCTCGTGTCATGCCGAGGGCCGTCTGTCCGCTTCATTCAGCAAACAGCGTGCCATGGCCGGCACAGGCCCTTGCAACAGTTTCCAGCGTCGAGTTGTTGCACTTTGGAGCAATCCGCGCCGGCACGCGACTTGCTGCTGTCCCGTATCGAGCAGGAGACCAGTCGCGAATGAAAGATCCGAAAGACCACAGCCACCTCGAAGCGCACGCCGCGTTCGTTCCTGGTGCCTCCAGCGCATTGCCTCGCCGTGCTGCGCTACGGCGGCTGCTGGCGCTGGCCAGCGCTGGCACCGGCCTTGGCCTGGGGCAGCTCAGCGCAGCCGAGCGCCAGGCCGACTCGCCAGCCTGGCCGCACAAGCCGGTCACGCTGATCGTGCCCTGGCCGGCCGGTGGCGGCACCGACTTGTCGGTGCGCGTGCTGGCCGAGGAGGCTGCGGCCCGCCTGGGCCAGCCGGTCATCGTCGCCAACCGTCCCGGCGCGGCCGGCACCATGGTCGCGCCCCTGCTCAAGGCCGCCGTGCCGGACGGCCACACCATAGGCCAGCTGCCCGTCACGGTGTTCAGGCATGCGCTGATGAACCGGGTGGCCTGGAATCCGGTCACCGACCTGGCGCCCATCCTGCAGGTCTCCGGCACCACCTTCGGCCTGCTGGTGCCGGCAGCCAGCCCCTGGAAAACGGTCGCAGAGCTGCTCGACTGGGCGGCCGCCCATCCGGGCGAGCTGCTGCTGGGATCGACCGGCATCGGCTCGACGCCGCATCTGGCGATGGAGGAGCTGCTGCTCGACCACGGCATCCGCTACACCCATGTGCCCTACAAGGGAACGGCTGATCAGATGCTGGCCCTGGCCAGCGGCGCCATCATGGCCGGCATGAACTCGACTGGCTTTGCGCCCTGGGTCGATCAGGGCAAGCTCAGGCTGCTCGCGCTCTTCGGCGAGCGCCGCAGCCAGCGCTGGCCCGCGGTGCCGAACATGCGCGAGCTCGGTTTCCGCCATGCGGTCCACCATTCGCCCTGGGGCCTGGCAGCGCCCGCCGCGACGCCGCCAGCCGCGCTCGATTCCCTGCACCAGGCCTTCCGCCAAGCGCTGTTCACGCCGCGCCACCTCGCCGAGCTCGCGCGCTACGACCAGGAGGCTGCCTACCTCGGCCCGGCCGACTACCGCCACGCGCTGGCCGAGACGGTCGAGCGCGAGCGCCGCCTGCTCGAGCGCATGCAGCTGCTGGCCGACCCCCAGCGCCAGAGGGGCGAGGCATGAAAGAGGCCGTGCTCGAAGTCGCCGGACTCGTCAAGCGCTATGGCGACAAGACCGCGCTTGCCGGCATCGACCTGAACATCCGGGCCGGCGAGATGGTCGCGCTGCTGGGGCCCAACGGCGCCGGCAAGTCGACGCTGATGCAACTGCTCACGGGCCTGTTCGTGGCCGACCAGGGCAGGATCCGGGTACTCGGCCAGGACATGCGGACCGACGCGACCCGCGCGCTCGCTAGCCTCGGCGTGGTGTTCCAGCAGTTCGCGCTCGACCTCGACCTCTCGGTGCGCGCCAACCTGCTGTTCCACACCGACCTGCACGGCCTGCCGCGCCGGCTCGCACTCAGCCGCATAGACGAGGGGCTGGAGGCCGTCGGGCTCGCGGGCGATGCCAGTCGTCCAGTGCGCGCGCTCTCGGGCGGCAACCGGCGCAGGATCGAGCTCGCGCGCGCCATGCTGCACCGTCCCCGGCTGCTGCTGATGGACGAGGCGACTGTAGGCCTCGACCCGGTCTCGCGCCGCCAGCTGACCCAGGCCGTCGTCGAGCTGTGCCGCCAGCATGACGTGGCCGCTCTCTGGACCACCCATCTGGTCGACGAGGTGGCGCAGGCAGACCGGGTGCTGGTGCTGCATCGCGGCCAGGTGCTGTTCGATGGCGCCATCCCGTCCTGCCTGGCCCGCACCGGCGCTCCCGACCTGGAATCCGCCTTCCTGCAACTGACCGGTCCCTCGGAATGATCCCGCATCCTGTTTTTGCCATCCGTCCCTCCATGCACCAGCAGAGGCCTGCATGCGCCCAGCCATCTCCCTGATTGTCCTGATGGCCGCCAGCGCCTCCGCTGCAGCACAGCCATTCGATCCCTTGCAGGTCAGGGGCTGGGCCGCGGCCTGTACGGGCTGCCACTCCAGCCAGGGGCAGGCCGAGCCCGGCATGCCTGCACTGGCGGGTTTTGGGCGCGCAGCCATGGTCGCGGCCTTGCTCGACTTCAAGTCCGGTCGCCGGCACGCGACTGTCATGCATCAGCTCGCCCGCGGCTACGACGACGAGCAGCTGGAGGCGATTGCCGGCTATTTCTCCCGCCTGCCGCCGCCATGATGCAACGTAGAAGCTTGCTGCAAGCAGGGCTCGGCCTCGGCGCCGCTGCCGGCATGCTGCCGACGCGGGCCCGTGCCTTCGATCGTGCGGCGGCCAGGGTCGTCGTGATCGGCGGCGGCTTCGCGGGCGCCACGGCCGCGAAGTACCTGCGCGAGTGGTCGCGGCAGCAAGTCGCGGTGACCCTAGTCGAGCCGCAGCCGCGTTTCGTCTCCTGCCCGCTGTCCAACCTGGTCATCGCTGGCTCGCGTGAGCTGTCTGACCTCACGCTCGACTACGGGCAGCTGGTCAGCCGCCACGGCGTGCAGTGGGTCAGGGAGCGTGCAACCCGGATCGACCCGGACCGGCGCCGGGTGCACCTGTCGGGCGGCACCGAACTCCCCTATGACCGCCTGATCGTCGCGCCCGGGGTCGGTTTCGACTACAGCGAAATGCCTGGCATGAGCCAGCCTGGCGCGCAGGAAACGGTGCTGCACGCCTGGAAGGCCGGCGCGCAGACTGTCGCGCTGCGCCGGCAACTGCAGGCGATGCCCGATGGCGGCGTGTTCGCGATCAGCCTCCCGCCCGTGCCCTACCGCTGTCCGCCCGGACCCTACGAGCGTGCCTGCCTGGTGGCCGAATACCTGCGCCGCCACAAGCCCCGCAGCAAGGTCCTGGTTCTGGACGCCAACCCCGACATAAGCTCGAAGGGCGCATTGTTCCGGCAAGCCTGGTCCGAACTCTATCCTGGCCTGATCGAATACCGCCCCGGCCACCGTGTGGTCGATGTCGACGCGGCTCGACGGACATTCAAGTTCGACTTCCAAGAGGATGTCAGCGCCGATGTCCTGAACCTGATTCCGCCGATGCGCGCGGGCGAGATCGCGCTCGAAGCCGGGCTGGCGACGGTTGACCAGCGCTGGTGCCCGGTTGACTTCCTGAGCTTCGAGTCGAGGGCTGTCGACCGTGTGCATGTGCTGGGTGATTCGGTGCAGGCCGCGCCCGCCATGCCCAAGTCAGCCCACATGGCCAACCAGCATGGCAAGGCCTGCGCGGCGGCGGTTCTGGACCTGCTCTCAGGCGAGGACTTCAATCCGCTTCCGCTCTACAACAACACCTGTTACAGCTTCGTTTCCGGGCAGGAGGCCATCCATGTCGCCAGCGTGCACCGCTATGACCCCACGCGCGCCACAATGCTGCCGGTCCCGGATGCAGGCGGTCTGTCGGCTGAGCCCAGCAGGCTCGAAGGCCGCCATGCGCTGGCCTGGGCTCGCGGCATCTGGGCCGACACCCTGATTTGAAGCCCGTGATTGATCGTAGGAAAGCACGCGATGCTAACCCGAACTTCCATGCTGCGACGCAGTCTAAGCGCAACGGGCTTGCTGGCCTTGACGGGCCTGTTACCTGGCCTGGCAAGGGCCTACTCGTTAGCGGCCTTCGATGCCAGGACGCTGCCCGAGGTGCTCGCGTCGCTGGGCGGCAGCGCTCCGGTCGAAAGTCCGCTTCTGCGTTTGAGCGGACAGGAACTGGCCGAGAACGGCGTCTCAGTGCCATTGGGCATCAGAGCCTCCATGGATGGCGTAGCCGCATTGCTGCTGCTGGCCGAAAGCAATCCCACCGCGCTGCTGGCGCTGTTTCGCCCGCTTCAGGGAGTCGAGCCCGACTTCAGCCTCCAGCTCAAGCTGGTCGAATCATCCGAAATCTATGCGGTCGCGCTCATGTCGGACGGCAAGGCATATTTCGCCCGCAAGCCGATACAGGTCGTCAAGGGAGCATGCGGCGCCTGGTCGGCCGGCCCGCCAACCGCTCCAGCCGGTGAGTACCTGCCCGAGTCGATCCGGATCCGTGCCCAGCAAGTTGGCGACCGCGTCGTGGTGCGGGCCCTTGTCAGCCACGAGATGGAGTCCGGCCAGCGTGAGGACGGCAATGGCGGCTTGGTGCCCGCCCATTTCATCGAGCAAGTCCGTGCCACGCTCAATGGCCAGATCGTCTTCACGGCCGAATGGGGCCCCTGGGTGGCCAAGAACCCCGTTCTGCGGTTCGAGTTGCGGGGCGCCCGGCCGGGTGACACGATAGGCTTGTCCTGGCGTGACAACCGTGGCCACGCTCGCAGCGATCAGGTCCATCTGAATTAGCCTGCCCCATGTCGTCCCCATCAGTCCCTGCGAAGCCCCAGGAGTACCGAGGGGCGCCAGCCCTCGCGCTGCTCGGCGACAGGCGAGGAGGGTGCGAGCAGGTAGATCCTTTCGTTGCCGATTCCCAGGCGAAGCAGCTCGTCGCGCACCGCGGCGGCGCGCGCCAGCGCCAGCTCGCGCATGCGGTCGGCGTCGACGGCGATCGAGGCCAGCAGCAGCTTCTCCATCTCGGCTGCCGGCAGCTCGCGCGCCAGGCCGACCAGGTTGCGCGGCTTGGGGAAGTCGGCGCGGCGGTAGACCTCCTTGAGTAGGCTGGCGGCCTCGGCCGGCGTCGGAGGGTCGATCCGGTCAAGCTGGTCGAACGGCTTGCCGCTGCGCGCGAGCTGACGGCGCTTTTCCTCCAGCAGGCGCTCTCGCAGCTGGGCCTGCTGGTAGGCGCTGCGCTCACGCTCGAGCTCGCTCTGGCCTTCGAGCGTGATCCTGAGGTCGGCGCGCTTGCCCATCGCCTGGGCGACCTGCTGCAGGCGCTTGAGCGTGGCCTCGTCCAGCGTCGCACTGCCCGGGGCGAAGTCGAGCTGGTTGAAGTCGTCTGCCGAGCCGCCAAAGGCCTGCGCGATCAGCGCGAACGGCGCGGTGATCGCCTTGCCGATCAGGCCCAGCACCATGCGCCAGATGATAGTGCCGACGCGGAACTGCGGGTCGTTGATCGATCCGCTGATCGGCAGGTTCAGGTCGATCACGCCGCTGGAGTCGGCCAGCAGCGAGACGGCGAGACGGATCGGCAGGTTCGGCGCCTCGCTGCCCTCGACGCGCTCGCCGAACTGCAGCTGCTTGAGCAGGATCTGGTTGCTCGCCTGCAGCTGGCCGTCGGGCGCGATCTGGTAGCGCACCGACATGGCGAGCTTGCCCTGCTCGATGCCGTGCCCCGCGTACTTGACGCTGTAGGGCGACAGCGGCGGCAGCTCGAGGTCGTCGATCTTGCCGCGGATGTCGAGCGCGAGCGGCTGCGCCAGCGGGTTGAGCTGGCCGTCGATCTCGATCGACGCGCTGCCCTCGGCCTTGCCGCGCAGGTTCAGGCTGGCGAGCTCGGGCGTGCCGCCAGCCTGGTCCTGACGGTTCGAGAAGCCGCCCAGGCGCCCGGTCAGCTCGCTCAGGCGCGCCGAGTAGTTGGGCTGGATGAAATGGTCGTGGAAGTCGACCTGGCCGCGCACGAAGGAGATCGGACCGAATTCCAGCCTGGGCTGGGCGAAATTTGGCTGGCTTGCCGCCGGCGTGGTCGGCAGTGCTGCGGTGGCGGACTCGGGCCTGGCTGCGCCAGCAGCTGCCGCCACGGCTTGTGGGCCTGCCGCCGAACCAGGCTGGCGCAGCAGCTGCTGCAGGTTGATGCGGCCCTGCGGATCGATCACGACGCGGGCGTAATAGTCGCTCAGCACCGTCTCGGCCAGCTTGAGCCGGGCGAGCGATCCGCGCTCGAGTTCGAGCTGCAGGCCGCGCAGGCCGAGCGACTTCCAGTCCAGCAGCCGCTCGGCCGGATCGAGCGTGCTGGCGCGCAGTCGGTTGACTTCGCCGTCGCCGCGCAGCTGCAGCGACAGGCCCTGCGGCGGCAAGGACAGATCGACCTGGGCGCGCAGTCCGAGCTCGGCGCGCAGCAGGTCCAGGTTGAGCACCGCGGCGAAATAGGGCTCGAGCAGGTGCAGTGGCAGGTCGTCGAGCTCGAGGCTGCCTCGCGCCGCCAGCGGCTCAGGCTTGCCGCCGGGCCCCGGGACTGGGAGCGCCAGCTTGCCCTGGTAGCTCATCGTGCCGCCGGTGCTGGCGCTGTCGCGCGCCATGCGCAAGCCCAGCTGCAGCGGCAGCTCGACAGGCTGGCCCTGTTCCAGGCTCATCGGGCCTGACTCGAGCCTGATCCGGTCGAGCTGCAGCGTGACCGGCCGGACCATGCTGTGGTCGAGCAGGGAAAGGCGGCCGCCAGCCACCTGCATCTCGCCGAGCTCCAGCTGCCAGGGGCTGGCTGGCGCTGGCGGCAGCGCTGCTGGCTGAGCATCAGCCTGGCGCGAGGACTTGGCGATGGCTGGTGAAGGCAGCCAGTCCTCGAAGTTCCAGCGCGAACGCGCATCGCGCTGCAGCTGCAGCTCGGGCTGGTCCAGCTGCACCCGCGCGGCCTTCAGCCGCTGCTCGGGCAGCGCCAGCGTCCACTCCTCCAGCAGCAGGCGCTCCAGCCGGGACGGCACGGACTGGCCCTCGCGCAGCCTGAGCCCGGCAAGCTCGACCCTTTTGCCCTCGACCGTCTGCGCCTTGGCCGCCAGGCTGGCCTGGCCCTCGAATGTCAGGCTATCCCAGTCCAGACCCAGCGCCTCGGCCTGGCCTGCGCGCTGAAGCTGGAATCCGGCGTCGCGCAGCGCCAGCCGGCCCTCGATCTCGAACGGTGCCTGCACGCCAGGTGGCAGCCGCAGCGCCAGGTCCAGGTCGAGCTGGCCGCGCGTGGGGCGCACCGGCAGTGCGGCGGGCCAATAGGCCAGGTAGGGCGCGAGGTCCAGTCCTTCGGCGTGCAGACGTCCCGTCCCCTGGCGCGCCTGCGCAAACGGACGCAGCAGCGCGCTGGCATCGACCTCATCGCCGTTGAGCTCGAAGCTCAGCACCGGTTCTGCCGCCTCCTCTCGCTGCTGTCCCAGGCTGCTCAGGAAGGGC
>JBDLTM010000031.1:0-13751 GCA_039805805.1 Pseudomonadota bacterium
GTGGTCGGGGCGCAGCACGGGATCGGCGCACAGGGCCTCTATCGTTTCGGTGCCGACGTTGGTGGTCAGGATAATCAGGGCATTCCTGAAGTTGATGACACGGCCCTCGCCGTCCTCCATCCAGCCCTTGTCGAAGACCTGGAAGAAGACCTCGTGCACGTCGTGGTGCGCCTTCTCGAACTCGTCGAGCAGCACCACGCTGTAGGGCCGGCGGCGCACGGCCTCGGTCAGCACGCCGCCCTCCCCATAGCCGACATAGCCGGGTGGAGCGCCCCTGAGCGTTGAGACGGTGTGAGCCTCCTGGTACTCGCTCATGTTGAGCGTGATCAGGTTCTGTTCGCCGCCGTACAAGGCCTCTGCCAGGGCCAGCGCCGTCTCGGTCTTGCCCACTCCCGAAGTCCCCGCGAGCATGAAGACGCCGATCGGCTTGTTGGGGTTGTCGAGTCGGGCGCGCGAGGTCTGGATGCGCCTGGCGATCATCTCCATCGCATGGTCCTGCCCGATCACGCGCTGCGCGAGCAGCTGGGGCAGCTTGAGGATGGTCTCGATCTCGTTGGCGGCCATGCGCCCGACGGGGATGCCGGTCCAGTCGGCTACCACGCTGGCGATGGCCTGTTGATCGACCGTCGGCAGGATCAGCGCATGCTCTCCCTGCAGGATGGCCAGATCGGACTGCACCGCCCTCAGGCGCTCCCGCAACGCTGCCGGATCCGCGTCGGCCTGGGGCTGTGGCGCCGTCAGCCGAGCGCGCAATTCGAGCAGCTCGTCGACCAGTGCGCGCTCCTGTTCCCAGCGAGCTTGCAGACCCTGCAGGCGTTCGCACTCGTCCTCCAGCAATGCCCGTGTCTTTTCGCCCCGGTCCCCGACATCGACCGCCATCGCCTGCTCTCGCTCGATGATGCGGAGCTCGACCTCGAGCGCCGAGATGCGCTGGCGGCAATACTCGACCTCGGCGGGTGTCGAATGCAGGCTGACCGCCACCCTGGCGCAGGCGGTGTCGAGCAGGCTGACGGCCTTGTCGGGCAGCTGGCGCGCCGGAATGTAGCGGTGCGACAGCCTCACCGCGGCTTCGAGTGCCTCGTCGAGGATGCTGACCTGGTGATGGCTTTCCATGGTGGCTGCGACGCCCCGCATCATCATCAGGGCCTGCGGTTCGCCAGGCTCGTCGATCCTGATCGCCTGGAAACGACGCGTCAGCGCCGGGTCCTTCTCGATATGGCGCTTGAATTCGGCAAAGGTGGTAGCGCCTATCGTGCGCAGCGTGCCGCGAGCCAGCGCGGGCTTGAGCAGGTTGGCGGCGTCGCCGGTCCCGGCCGCACCGCCGGCGCCAACCAGCGCATGGGTCTCGTCGATGAAGAGCACGACCGGCCGCGGGCTGGCCTGCACCTCCTCGATCACCGACCTGAGCCTCTGTTCGAACTCGCCCTTCATGCTCGCGCCGGCCTGCAGCAGGCCGATGTCGAGCGAGCGCAGGCTGACCTCCTTGAGTGCCGGCGGCACGTCGCCGCTGACGATGCGCTGCGCGAAGCCCTCGACCACCGCGGTCTTGCCGACTCCGGCCTCTCCGACCAGGATGGGATTGTTCTGGCGTCGCCGCATCAGGATGTCGATCAGCTGGCGGATCTCGTTCTCGCGGCCGATGACCGGATCCAGTCGGCCCTGGCGCGCCTGCTCGGTCAGGTCGCTGGTGAAGCGCGCGAGTGCCTCCTGCCGGCCGAGCGCTGCAGGTGCAATCGCGCCACTGGCCTCGCCCGGCTGGGCGCCGGCCACGCCTGCTGCTGCACCAGCCAGCTCCTCGGGCGATCCGGCCAGGATGCGGTCGAACTCCTCCGTCAGCGTGTCGGCGCGCACGCGATCGAACTGGCGCGAGATGGACAGCAAGGCGCTGCGCAGCATGGAAGACTTGAGCGCGCCGACGATCAGGTGACCGGTTCTCACGCTGCTGGCACCGAACATCAGAGACCCATAGACCCAGCCGCGCTCGACCAGGCGTTCGACCTGCTCGGACAGGTCGGAAATCGAGCTGGCGCCGCGTGGCAGGCTGTCGAGCGCGGCCGTGATGTCGCTGGAGAGGCGGGCCGTGTCGAGCTCGAAATGGCGCACGATGCGGTGCAGGTCAGAGTCCGGAGTCAGCAGGATCTGCTGCAGCCAGTGCACCAGCTCGACATAGGGGTTGCCGCGCAGCTTGCAGAACACCGTCGCGCCCTCGATCGCCTTGTAGGCCAGCGGATCGAGCTTGCCGAACAGCGTGACGCGGCTGATCTCGCTCATGGCTGCTGCCTCCCTGGATCCAGGAAGATCTCCTGCAGGTCCATCAGCGCATGGTCTCCCGAGTCGGTGGCCAGAACGCGCTGGCCCAGGCCGAAGTAGACGCCCTTCCCGCGCTCCGTCCATTCCGTCCGGCGGCTCATGCGGATCGCGCTGTCGGGATGCCGCTCTGAGCCGGGATAGCGGGTCGGAATCAGCCCGACGGTGCTGCCCCCATTGGCGAACTCGAAATGCGCCGGCATCCAGACCGCGTCGCGCAGGTCGGACGGTGGCTCGATCGAGATCCGGCTCAGGCGCTCGAACGGCAACCAGTAGTAGCGGCCTTCGATGATGGCCTCGCAGACCGGCCCGAGTCGCATGTCTGCATCGGCAATCCAGCCGAAAGGCACACCATTGATGCTGCCACCACAAGGGGGGGCGGTCTCGAAGGCACGCTCGCGCAAGCGCTCCGAGTCTGGGAAACGCCCCTGCCCGGCCGCCTGCAGCGACTCGACCAGCCAGGCCAGCCACTCCTCGGGCTGACCGAGTATCAGCGGCGATCGCCTGCCGGCAAAGACCTCGGCCCGAAGCAACTCGCAATGCAGCGCCGGCGCATAGAGCTGCACCATGGCCAGGGCTGATGCCTGCAGCTCGCCCGCCAGCCTGAGCTGGATTAGCGCGCGCTGCCACTGTCCCATGACGGCGAGCAGCTGGAACAGGAAGATGCGCAGCTCTGGCGCTGAAGGGCTGGATCGCACCTGCTGCTGCAGCAAGTCCAGCGCCTGATCGAGGCGGCCCTCGCGCAGGGACAGTTCAGCATCTTGCTTGTCGTTCAATCGCTCACCTCAGGTCTTCTCGTTGATCACGGTTTCGAAGGTATTGGTGGCTCGTCCGCCACCCGTCCTGACCT
Source organism: Pseudomonadota bacterium (assembly GCA_039805805.1). Lineage (GTDB taxonomy): Bacteria > Pseudomonadota > Gammaproteobacteria > Burkholderiales > Burkholderiaceae_C > Malikia. The sequence continues at coordinate 3,158 of JBDLTM010000031.1, forward strand.
GCGGCACGTATTCAACCTTGATCCGCTGGAAACTCAGCTCGACCTGCTCCGAGAGGATAGAACTGTCCGCGCCCTCTCCACCCTCGACATGGTGCCTGACCAGACGGGCGTTTTCGACCGTGATGGTCAGGTAGGCCAGCGCCTCGTCGCCCGCCTTGCGAACCACCAGCACGGCCTTGCGAATGGGCTCGTTGCTGCGCAAGGCGGACATCAGCGCGGTGGTGGCGCTGTCGACGCGCTTGGCCACCCGCAGCAGCTCCATATTGGTCCGGCCGGTCGGCTGCCCGTAGGCATCTCCCGGGCAATCCATGCCCCATGACCAGGACATGACGTCGATTTCCCCGAGATGGGACTTGTCCTGGGATTCACCCCGGATCAGGCCCTGGCGGGCACCCTCCACCCTGAGAAACATGTCGCGCTGTGACATCAGGACGCCTTTCTGGCTGATCAAATCTGCTTCCCGGTCCTGTCCCACAGGACTGCCGCCTGTCGGCTCCAGACCGGGATCGGCTCAACGGCAAGACTCAGCCGGCCGGTGCGTTCTCCGCGATGTTCCAGGCCGCTATGCGGGCGCCCCCCTCCTTGCCACCCTTGGTGCTCTGCGTCTGGTACTCGAACTTGTACTCGGCGAAGTTCAGCGTCACGTTCTCGGTCAGACGGTCTTCGCCGCCACTGCCACCGGTCGACAGGCTGCTGACGATGACCTCCTTCATCGTGATCTTGATGTACTCGAGCGGGGAGTCGCCTGCCTTGCGCACGACCAGAACCGCCTGATCATGGTGGGTGCCCTTGCAGCAGCCCAGCATCAGAGCTGAACTGGAGGCGTCGACATACTTGGTCAGGGTGATGTCCTGCACGCTGACCTTGCCCGATCCCCCCCCGCCCCCCATATGGGTCGTGCCGCTCTGCGACATGCCCCATGACCAGGCCAGGATGTCGATCTCACCCTTGTGCGACTTGTCGGTCGACTCTCCATCGACGCCCGTGATTTTCAAGAACATGTCGACTGCCATATCTCACCCCCTGTTTGCCAGTCCACTGATGACGCGGGCGACGAAAGCGACGTGGACCAGGATCGCTTGATCGTCGGCAGGAAAATGGGTGGCTCAGGCTGGCTTCTCGGCCGGCAGCCTGGAGACCAGGCGCAGCGAGACCGTCAGCCCTTCGAGCTGGTAGTGCGGGCGCAGGAAGAACTTGGACTGGTAGTAGCCCGGCTTGCCCTCGACGTCCTCGACGATGACCTCGGCCGCCGCCAGCGGGCGCCGGGCCTTGGTCTGCTCGGAGGAATGGGCCGGGTCGCCGTCGACGTAGTTCATGATCCAGTCCTGCAGCCAGCGCTCCATCGCGGCTCGGTCCTTGAAGGAGCCGAGCTTGTCGCGCACGATGCACTTGAGGTAATGGGCGAAGCGGCAGCAGGCAAACAGATAGGGCAGGCGCGCAGCCAGGCTGGCGTTGGCACTCGCGTCCGGATCGTCGTATTCGGCTGGCTTCTGCAGCGACTGGGCGCCGATGAAGGCGGCGAAATCCGAATTCTTGCGATGGATCAGCGGCATGAATCCGCTCTTGGCGAGTTCGGCCTCGCGCCGGTCGCTGATCGCGATCTCGGTCGGACATTTCATGTCGACGCCACCGTCATCGGTCGGGAAGGTGTGTACTGGCAGGCCCTCGACCGCGCCGCCCGACTCGATGCCACGGATGCGCGAGCACCAGCCATATTCCTTGAAGGAACGGTTGATGTTGGCTGCCATCGCGAAGGCCGCATTGGACCAGGTGTAGCGCGAGTGGTCGGCGGCGCCTGTGTCCTCCTCGAAGTCGAAGCCCTCGACCGGACTGGTCCTGACCCCGTAGGGAAGCCTGGCGAGCATGCGCGGCATCGCCAGGCCGATGTAGCGTGCATCGTCCGATGCGCGCAGCGAGCGCCAGGCGGCATATTCGGGCGTGGTGAAGATCTTGGTCAGGTCGCGCGGGTTGGCCAGCTCCTTCCAGGAGTCCATCTGCATCACCGCCGGGGAGGCGCCCGCGATGAAGGGGGTATGCGCAGCGGCCGAGATCTTGGCCATCTCGCCCAGCAGCTCGACATCCTGCGGACTGTGGTCGAAATAATAGTCGCCCACCATGCATCCGAAGGGCTCGCCGCCGAACTGGCCGTATTCCTCCTCGTAGATCTTCTTGAACAGCGGACTCTGGTCCCAGGCCGTTCCCTTGAACTTGCGCAGGGTCTTGCCCAGCTCAGCCTTGGAGAGGTTGCCGACCCTGATCTTGAGCAGTTCGTCGGTCTCGGTATGGCTGACCAGGTGGTGCAGTCCGCGCCAGCTGCCTTCGAGCTGCTGGAAGTCGGGGTGATGGATGATCTGGTTGACCTGCTCGGAGAGCTTGCGGTCGAGTTCTGTGATGATGGCCTCGATCGTCCTGACGGCGTCGGCTGCGATCAGCTGGGTCTGCGCCAATGCCTGTTGTGCCAGTGTCTGGACCGCTTTGACGACCGCTTCGCGCGCCTCGTCGGTCTTGGGCTTGAATTCTCGCTGCAGCAGCGTCGCGAATTCATCGGCAAACGGGGCGGCGGCTGGCTGCGCCTCGGTCTGGATCTGTTCCTGAGCCATTTCAGCTGCCCTCCTTCTGCTCTGGTGCCTGTGACGGCCTGGGCGCTGCAGCGAGCGACTCGAGCAGCGCGGGATCGTTGAGCAGGCGCGCGATCAGTTCCTCGGCGCCGGACTTGCCGTCCATGTAGGTGATCAGGTTGGAGAGTTGCTGGCGGGCGCTGAGCAGCTTGTTGAGCGCGTCGACCTTGCGCGCCACAGCTTCCGGCGAGAAGTCGTCCATGCTGTCGAAGCTTAGCTCGACGTTGAGGCTGCCCTCGCCGGTCAGGGTGTTGGGTACCTGGAAGGCGACGCGAGGCTTCATCGCCTTCATGCGGCTGTCGAAGTTGTCGACGTCGATGTCGAGGAACTTGCGCTCATTGACGGCTGGCAGTGGCTCTGCCGGCTTGCCAGTCAGATCGGCGAGGACTCCCATGACGAAGGGCAACTCGATCTTCTTCTCGGCGCCGTAGAGCTCGACGTCGTATTCGATCTGTACCCGGGGCGCACGATTGCGCGCTATGAATTTCTGGCTGCTTTCCGGCATCTACCCCTCCCCGATCAATTATTTCCAATCCCGACCTTGTTCACGTTAGCAGATAAATGATCAATCGTCATCACTGCCGAGCTTGTCGCCCACGACCTTTTCTGCCTGCTCCAATCCATCGGGAGCCATGTCCTGCATCAGCTGCAGGAAATTCATGTTCATCATGCGCTGCGCACGCCTGAGCAGAATCTGGACCGGATTGGTCGGCTCGTTCTGCTCCAGGTATTGGCACAGGACTGCGAGCCATTTCACTACATCCTCACGGCAATTGATAGCTCCCGGGATATTGGCAACAGGAATATCCTGGGATATTGATGAAGGCCGATTCGCTTCATCCCTGGCGTCGACCTCCAAGCCGGCTGGCCGGGATCCGGCAGTGTGCCCGAGCGCAGCGGCAACCAGCAGCAACATGTCCTTGAGGCCCGAGAGGGCGGGCAGCGTGGCAGATCCGATCTTCCCGCCCAGCCAGCCGAGCAGCGCATCGAGGTCCTGCAGCGCTGCGGCAACCTGCCCGGCGAGTTGCGGCGACTGCTGCAGCGCCGCGTCAAGCAAGCCCTGCAGTTGGGCTGGCGGGAGCACGTCCTCGCCCTCGAGCGGCTCAAGCCGGCCTTGGGCGATTTCGAGATCGCGTACCCTCAGCCTGCCAAGCCGTCGGGAATCGATGATGAAGCTGGCGCGCAGGTCGCCGAGCACCGATTCGTTCGAGTCGAGCGCAGCCAGCGCGTTGAGCCGCATGGTGGGATCGCCATCATCGGGGTCGAGCCCCGGATGGAGCCCTTCCCAGTAGTCCTGCAGCAAGCGGCGGATCAGCTGGAGGCCGCTGGCGATGCCGACAAAGCCCTCGGTATGCAACAGCCCGCGGGTCAGCAGGATGGCGAGCCTCAGATCCTTGGATCGTGCCAGCAGCGCCTGCGACTGCTCCAGCACGCTGGGCCAGCGGGTTTCGGCTGGCTCTACCGACAGGGTCGCACCGTCATCGCGGCGGAACTCCTGCACTGGCTGGACCCGCAACGACGCCTCCAATGCGAGAAAAGCCGAGTCATATTCCAGTTCGGGACCACAGGGGTCCGCTGCCGATACCGGATCCAGCCACTCTTGCTTCATCCTCAGACCCTCCTGTCGATCAGGCTTGCCACCATGAGGCGATTTCAGCGGACCTCGAACAGGTACTCGCCGCCACGCTGGTGGCCTGCCTCTGTCACGGCCCCGTAGTGCGGTGTCTGTGGAAACTCGCGGCGCACGCCGGATTGGACCTGCCGGAAGACCGAGTGGCCCGCCGTCCAGCCCTGCACGCCAGCGAGGGATTGCATCAGGTTCCAGGCAAAGATCGAATGACCCTGCTTGCCCTCGTCGGTGACGGGCTCGTCGCCCCCCGAGGTCAGCACGACGACAGAACGCTTGCCGAGCACCTCCCCAGCATCTGGCTGCAGCGCTGCGCCCTCGATCGCCTCGCGCGCGAAGGCGCCCGAATAGCAGCTGTCAGACACCAGCGCCAGCTGTCGCGCCGGATAGGCCGCGAGCAGCCGGGCAATGTCATGGTTGGACAGCCATCGTCTGGGCTCGTCGGCGGGAGAGTCGGCTGCGATCCAGTAGCCAGAGCCCTGGCGTTCGAGCGAATAGCCATGGCCAGCGTAGTAGACCAGTGCGCTGTCCCTGGGCGTCAGCTCGGTCGAGAGCTGGTTGAGCGTTCGGACGATGTCGGCCTTGCCCGGGTTGCGCAGCACCCTCGTCTCGTAGCCCATGCTCGCAGACAGAACCCGCGCAACGGCATCGACGTCGGGGATGGCGCTCTCGAGCCTGGGAATCCTCGGGTCGCCATAGTCGTTGATGCCGAACAGCACGGCGATCTTGCGCTGGATCTGCGGCAGCGCTGCCTGGCGCGGTGCGACCGCTTTGCCATGGCGATCGGCCTGGACCCTGGAGACCTGCTCGGCCGTGATGCGGCAGTTTCCGCTGCCTGCTTCCTCGGCGCTGCCGCAGGGCTGGACATCGGCCAGACTCGGGTCTATCTGCAGTCTGGAAATGGAGTCGGCAAACAGCTTGCGCTTGAATTCGCGACGGGTCTCGAGCAGTCCGGCCAGGTCGGCCTGGCTCATGCCGCCTATCCTCACAGAGGAGAAGAGCTGGCCCGGCGCCAGCGCGGAGAGATCGAGCAGGCCAGTCGCGGCCAGGGCATCGACGGGAGGCTGCGCCAGGCGCTGGGCAGCGGTTTTCGCAGCGTCCGAATCGCGCAAAGCTTGCTGCGCTGAAGCCGTCGGACTATCGTCGGCCAGCAGCGTCAATGCCATTTCGTTGCCCGCTGCCTGGATATGAGAATAATTGGCCGATAAGTCGGCTGGCACGCTGCCCCTTATCTCGTAGCGGCCTGGCCCGGAACTGGGGACGGCACTCGTGAGCCAGCTGTCAGGCAGCTGCTCTCCTGCGATGAAACCGGTCACAGTGCCGGACAGCGCCGGCAGGGGCTGGGCGACATGGCCCTGGGCGGGATGGGCAGTGAAGGTCAGAGGCGCCTGCGTGATGACGCCCAGCTTGTTCCCGGACAAGGTCACCTGATAATTGCCACCACCATTTCCGTCGTTGATCTGGTAGCCGGTCAGCACGGCGAGTTCCTTGCCGGTGCCGGCGTTGCCGTCCACGTAAGCCTGTGACAGCTGGGTCACCTCGTCGCCGGGCCTGAGGCCGGCGACCACCGGAAAGGCCGCAGAGCTGGCACTGCCGTCGTAGACCTTGGTGCTGGCTGCCGCGGCGATCGTCAGCGGCGCCTGCGTGATGCTGCCGCTGTAGCTGGCGGAGTGACCGTAGACCGGTTTGCTGGCGGCGTCCTTCACCTCCAGCACCGGAATGGTGACCAGCATGACCGGCTTGTCAGCCCCGACGTTCTTGTCGGCGAAACTGCCCGTGCCAGGACCGGCGAGATTTACCTGGTAGCCTGCCGGCGCCCCGCTGAAGGCGGTCGAAGCATCCAGGATGGCGCTTGCAGTGCCGTCGTAGACGCGCGAGATGCGGCCCTGCAGATCCAGGGCTTCTGCATGCAGCAGACCGTTGCCGCTCGCCTGCGCCGGAACGGTGCTCGCGCCGACGCCGAACTGGACGAAGTCGTACGCAAGCCCGCCCGGTTGCGTCGACGCCACGCGATCGGTCTGGATCAGCCAGCGGCCATTGGGCGCGCTGAGCGCCAGCGATCCAGCCTGGTTGTCGAAACTGCCGCTGCTCAGCACGATCGAGTCACCTCCGGCCGTGCTGCTCAAGACTGCACCAGCATCGAGCGAGATGGCCTGGCCAGCCTGGAGGGCGATGGTACCTGCGCCGCTGTCGAGTCGGGCACCGGTTTGAATGCGGATCGAGCCGCCATCGGCAAGCAGGCTCAGGGGCATCGCCCCGGACTGCGTCGTGATCTGGACATCTGGCTCGACAATGATGTCGCGATGCGCCTGCAGGGTCAGTGAGCCCGGCGGCGGGCAGGCGCTGGTGCTGCCGCACTGTACCACGACACTGCCGGCCACCGTGATGTCGCCAAGCTGGCTGTTGCTGCCTGCGCTGCCGGTGCGGATGACGACCTGCTGGCCCTGCGAGATCACGTTCGCCAGGACCTGGCTGTTCACGCTTCCCGAGTCATCGGTCGTCGTCCAAACGGGCGTGCCGGTCTCGATATTGAGGTTTTCTTCATAGGCAGCAATCCGGATGTCGTTGGGATCGAGCAGCCAGATGCCCGGCCTGCCGGCGGGGGCCGAGGCGTCGACCTCAGCCGGCCTGGCGTCCAGGTAGGCGCCCGAGGTCTCGATCAGTCCACCATTGCCGCCGACAGGCCCCCCGCGCGCGCTGAGGCTGCCATGGACCCGGGTCGCCTGATCGCTCCACACGATCACCCTGCCGCCATCGCCCTGGCCAGTGGCGTCGGCACGCAGCTTGACGTCGGGGCCGACATAGCTGGCCCGGGCGCTGCCGACGAGGGTATGGCCACCCTGGTAGTCAGCTCCCAGCATCACCTCGCCTCCAGCGCTGGCACCGCTGGCGTCGACCAGCGCCTGTCCCTGGGCGCCAACCCGCTGTCCCAGCAGACGAACGCTACCACCCTGGCCCTGGGAGCTGGTGGCAGTGACCTGGCCGCTCACGAGCGTGGTGCCTGCATTCGATTCGGCGACCACCTGCCCGCCACTGCCGCTGCCTGGCGCGCTGGCGCTGGTCTGGCTGGCTGCAGCCAGCAGGAGGTCGCCCTGCGCGCTCAGGACCACGCGGCCGGCGGAATCGGTTCCAGTGCTGTCGGCGCGCACCAGGCCTTGCTGGTTGACGATGCCGGCCAGCATCCCGATGCTGGCGTTGGGACCGCTGGCGAGCAAGCTGCCGAGGTTGACCGCCTCGTTTTCCGGAGCGCTCACCCGCAGCACGAGATTGGGCGCAGCGGCATCGACGAACTCCAGGCTCCTGCCGGCCGCCAGCAGGATCTGGCCACCTGGAGCCTGGATCAGCCCTTCGTTGCGGACGCTGCTGCCGATGAGCCAGACCGTGCCGCCGGGCGCAGCGAAGATTACGCCCTGGTTGACGATGGCAGCGCCGGGCTTGCCGGCATCTGAGCTGGCCATGCCCTTCCTGTCGAGGAAGGCGGCGTTGCTGAGGTTAAGGGTCGAAGCAACCAGTCCTGTGACATCGACGCGCGCGCCAGGTCCGAAGAGAATGCCGTTGGGGTTGATCAGCCAGACGCGGCCGTTTGAACTCAGTCTGCCCAAGACGAGGCTGGCATCCTGGCCGACGACCCGGTTCAGCACCTGGCTCCCTGATTCCTGCTGGTCGAAGTGGACCTGGTTGCCCGGACCGATCGAGAAGCTTTGCCACTCGATGATCGCGTTCGGACTGTTTCGGACCGCCATCGCCCCGCCCTCGGCCATCCAGCTCGCGCTACCGCTGGCGACCCTGGCACCAGTGGGCAGCTGAGCCTGGGTCATGCCGTGAAGCGAGGCAAACACGATCGCCAGGGCCAGCGGGAGCTGGCGCGGTGCTGTCAGCGGCTGGCTGCGCTTGGCCGAGCCCGGGGCAGGCCTGCGATAGGTTCTCATGTTGAAACTCCCGTTCTTGCTGTTCGAGCGGTTCAGAAGGCGAACTGGACGAGGGCATGCGCGCGATGGTCACCGCTGGCGGTCTGGAGCCCGTCATCCCGGGCCCTGCCCCATTCGAGCCTGGCCGTGAGCCGGTCCGAAACGCTGATGCGCAGCCCGGCCCCGGCGCTGGAGATGCGGCAGGAATCCGCTGCGTCTGCTCCGCAGGCCGCGCCCTTGCGCCGGCCGACGCGGCCCTGATCGATGAACAGATGAGGCCGCAGCAGCATGCCGGCCGCGCTGAATGCCGGCCCCTGCAGCTCCAGGCGCAACAGATGTCCGTAGTCGCCCGTCAGTTCTCGTTCCTGGTAGCCGCGAACGCTGCTGGCGCCACCGATGCCGAACTGCTCGCCCGACAGCAAGGCATGGGGGCTGAACTGGGTCTCGAGGTCGCCCTTCAGGGCAAAACCATTCGGCAGCTGGACTGCACCGAAGCCGCTCAGGCGGGTCTTGATGAAATTGCGACTTGCGCCTGGCCGGGCTGCCTCGAAAGTCGCGCGCGAGCTCCCGCCGAGATTGGCAAACAGCGAGGCATTCCCGCCCCAGGCCAACTGCGCGGACTGGGCCTGCACGGTGTAGGACAGCGCGAGGGGCATCGCTTTCGAGCTGACCGCAGCAGGTCCGCAAGCGGCGGGCCCCAGTTCGCCGAGGTCCAGGAAGGCGCAATCGTTGTCGTAGGCGCGCCAGTCCAGCCCGATGCCGAGGCGCTGGTCCAGCCCCCCGCTGCGCTCGAGGTGGAGATTGATCCTGGAGCTCAGCACCTGGCCCCGTCCCGAGAAGACCAGCGGGCCTGCCAGGGTCGCGATGGCGCCGCTGCTGACATCGGAATGGGCATAGAAGAGATCGACCGATGCTGAGCCGGTATAGATCGGCAAGCGGTATCCGAGGCCCAGCAGCTTGACCTGATCGCTGTGCCCAGGCGAGGTCTGGAACTGGGCGCCCAGGATGTCGTCGCGGTCGCTGAGATTGGCATGCTCCAGGGCCGCGGTCAGCCGGTAGCGTCCGGTCCGGGCGTTGCCGGTATCATCGAGTCCGAGCGTGTAGCGCAGCGGCTTGCGGTCCTGCACCAGGACTTCGGCGTCGATCTCGCCGGCCCTGGCGCCAGCCATCAGCGTGACCTTGAGCTGCTTGGCGGGATTCTCGTTCGAGAGCTGGATGTCGCGATCGACCTCGGGCAAGTAGGGCGTGGCACCGCTGCGCAGTCCCGGCAGGCCGGCGCGGATGTTGTCGCCGGAGAAATGACGGTGGCCTGAAATCCTGACCGAGGCCAGCCGGCCTTCGACCACGCGGATCAGCGCGGCTCCGCCGTCGAGGGTCTGCGGCGGCACGAAGGCCAGCACGCCGCCATAGCCGGCTTCCCGGTAAGCCCGCTGCAAGCGGCTGGCGGCCTGGTTCAGGTCCGCCAGTGAACGGCCAGGTCCTGTTGACCCAGCCAGAGCGGCTTCGACCGCGCTGGCCGACAGCAGGGTATTGCCTTCGACGCGCAGCTCATCGACCTGGAATGTCGACGGCGAGCGGGTCGACTGGACGGAAGGCGCTGCAATTTGGAGCGCCTGTGCTTGCGCGGCATTGGCAACTGCCAGCAGCAGGATCCCCAATGAGGAATTGGCACGACGAATGATTCGCCCCGACCCGGAAGAAGGAATGGCCATTCCTGCGTCCGACCCTCGCGCAAAGGAAGTCAATGACAGTTTCATGTCGCAGCCTGAAACATTTCTTTTAATTCAACCGGTCTCCCGATCCCGAAAACGAAACCCTGGATCGACCGCCCCCTGGCGCGCTTATAGCACGGCAAGCTTCAAGCTCCAACAGTCTAATCAGCACCCTGTCGAACCGGGACATTATTCGATGAATTCGCCAATCAGTTAGCGATAGATTTAATCATCATCTAATAAATATGATTGATGGAATGCAGCGATGGAGAAATCAAGCCAGTGCGAAAGAAAGGGTCGCAGATTGCGTAGAATCGGGGGTTTACGTCGCACACGCTGCACGCCAAGCCGGGGACAGGACCTGAATCGCGGCTCGCAGCGCTTGAGGCATCCAGATCCAACGCTGCACCGACCACTCGACATGACTGCACCGATCCGCAAGGCCGTTTTCCCGATCGCCGGCCTCGGCACCCGTTTCCTGCCCGCGACCAAGGCCAGCGCCAAGGAGATGCTGCCCGTCGTCGACAAGCCCCTGATCCAGTACGCGGTCGAGGAGGCCTATGCCGCCGGCATTCGCCAGATGATCTTCGTGACCGGGCGCACCAAGCGCAGCGTCGAGGACCATTTCGACACCGCCTACGAGCTCGAAAGCGAGCTCGAGGCCGCCGGCAAGAAGGAGCTCTTGAATGTTGCGCGATCCATCGCGCCGGCCGACATGAGCTGCGTCTT